>JAEUKM010000285.1 GCA_016793085.1 Rhodospirillaceae bacterium | reverse complement strand
AGGACCGCCTGCGCGAAATGTTCCAGCCCCAGCGCGGGTTCACCGGGCGGGGCAATAATCGTGCCAACATCGGCCGTGCGCCCTTCCGGGCCAAAGCGCCGCCGGTGCCCATGGCTGCAAAATCCCGGCCACCCAGCGGATTAGAGACCCCATCCGTCCGCGAGCGGATTTTACTGGCCACTTTGGTCAATCATCCCGAGATTTTAGGGCACATCGAGGACCGCCTCGGAGCCATGGTTTTGGCCGATTCCCGCCTTGACTCGGTGCGCCAATCGGCCTTAATGCACCTATCTCATCAACCGGACCTTGATTCTCAGACACTTAAGACCCATTTGGCAGGCATCGGGTTCGCCCGTGACCTGGAAACCCTTTTGGGTGAGGACACTTATGTCCACGCGGCCTTCGCCCGCCCCGACGCTGAGACGGCCAAGGCAACCGAGGGGTGGGACGACACGTTTAGTTGGCATCAGCGTTCCAGCCTTGAGGCTGACCTGAACCAACTGCGCGAAAATTTGGCTGCCAACCCGACCGAAGAAACCGTCGCGGCGATGAACTCGCTCGCCGAACAGATGAACCAATACACGCATGATTAAGACCAGCAAAACCCCCGCGAAATCTGCACCCGCCGGGAAGTCGTCTGCCGCCGCCAAAGAAAAAGACAAAGAGAAGGATAAGGTGAGCGCGAAGGCCGCCAAGGCCGCCCCTGCGTCCGCCAAGGACGGCAAGCCCGCCGAGGCGGCCGCCCCCGGCGACAAGCCGTTGCTGGATTCCACCAACCAGAACGTCAAGAAGCTGATCCAGAAGGCCAAGGAACGCGGCTACATCACGTACGATGAGCTGAACGCGGCCCTGCCCCCTGAGGAAATGTCGTCCGAGCAGATCGAAGACGTGATGTCGATGCTCTCGGAAATGGGCATCAACGTCGTCGAGGCCGAGGAACAGGAAGAAGCCGAAACCCCCGAGGCCGCTGAATCGGAAGAAGCCAAGCCCGAAGGCTATACCGGCGGCAACATCGACGAGGATGACGTCGGCCGCACCGACGACCCCGTGCGCATGTACTTACGCGAAATGGGCTCGGTGGAACTGCTCTCGCGCGAAGGCGAAATCGCCATCGCCAAAAGAATTGAAGCCGGCCGCGAAATGATGATCGGCGGCATCTGCGAAAGCCCCATCACCATCCGCAACCTCTTGACCTGGCACGACGCCCTGCAGAACGGCAAGATGCTGCTGCGCGACATTATCGACCTGGACGCCACCTACGGCACGACGGCCATGACCAAGGCCGCCGACCAGGAACTGGAAGTCGACATGGTCTCGGAACCGGTCGATGTCGAGATCGACGTCGACGGCGCGCGTAAGAAAAAGCCCGAACCGCCCGCAGCACCGGCGCAGCCGCAAGCTGCCGCCGTGCCCGGTGCTGCTCCAGCGCCCGGCGAAGGCGGCGAGGGTGCTGAAGGCGTGCCCGGCCAGCCCTCCGATGAAGAAGACGAAGCGGCCGTGTCGCTGGCAGCCATGGAACTGTCGCTGATGCCGCAGGTGTTGGAGGCCTTGGAAAAGGTCGCCCACACCTACACGCGCATGAAGAAGCAGCAGGACGCGCGCATGGAAGTGCTGCAGCGCGGCGAGGAAGTCGATAAGGCGCTGGAACGCCGCTATCAGAAGATCAAGCAAGAGCTGGTCGAACTGATGGAAGGCGTGCATCTGAACAACGCCCGCATCGAAGGCCTGGTGGAAAGCCTGAACGAGCTGAACCGCAAGCTGGTGGGTCTGGAAGGCCAGCTTTTACGCATCGCCCTGAAGTGCAAGCTGAAGCGCGAGGAGTTTTTGCAAGCCTATTACGGCAACGAGTTGGACCCCAACTGGCTGAAGAACGTCGCCAAACTGCCGGCCAAAGGCTGGAAGGATTTTTCCACCCGCTTCGAGCAGCAGGTGGAAGAAGTCCGCGCGCAGATTGGCGCCATTGCCGACGAAGCGAGCGTGCCCATCGGCGACTTCCGCCGCATCGTCAACACGGTGCAGAAGGGCGAACGCGAAGCGGGCCGCGCGAAGAAAGAGATGATCGAAGCCAACCTGCGCCTCGTTATCTCGATTGCCAAGAAATACACCAACCGCGGCCTTCAGTTCCTGGATTTGATTCAGGAAGGCAATATTGGTTTGATGAAAGCGGTCGATAAGTTCGAATACCGCCGCGGTTATAAATTTTCCACGTACGCAACGTGGTGGATCCGTCAGGCCATCACGCGCTCGATCGCCGACCAGGCGCGCACCATCCGTATCCCGGTGCACATGATCGAGACCATCAACAAGATG
>JAEUKM010000267.1 GCA_016793085.1 Rhodospirillaceae bacterium | reverse complement strand
CGCACCCACTTTTTCAGAGATCGGGCCCGAGGCGTAACCGCTCACCCCCCACTTGCCCTTGGTGCCGACGGTACCGCGGCCGCCATATTCATACGTGTCGCCCGGCTTTTTGGTGATGTAGTTGATGGCGCCTGCGAAGCTGTTGCGGCCATAGAGCGCGCTTTGAGGCCCGCGCACCACTTCGACGCGCTGCAGGCCGTCGAAGCCCACTTCGCTGCCGCTGAAGCCCGAGGAGTACACGCCGTCGACGAAAATGGCGGTGTTCACTTCATCGCCCACGCGGGTCTGTTGCGACAGGCCGCGAATGATCGGGCGGTTCGAGGTGATGTTGGCCGAGGTGTTGAACACCATGCCGGGCGTAGCGTTCGCCAGCGTGGCCAAGTTTTCGAGGCTGCGGTTCGCGATGTCGTCGGCGCTGAAGGCGCTGATGGACAGCGGCACGGTCTGCAGCGTTTCCTCGCGCCGGCGCGCAGTCACGACGATTTCCTCGACGCCGGGGCTTTGCGCCCAGACGTCGACCGCTCCGCCGATGGCCACCAGAGCGGTAACGGATACAGCGGACAACAACCTCGATTTCAGCATGATGAAAGCCCCCTTCCCGGCAAACAAACCTCTCCCCGGGGCGTAACCCTAGACGCCCTTGGGTAACAGGTCATAGAAACATGATAACATTATATCATGGCCCTGCAAGCCGTCGCGGCCCTGAAAAAACCGCACTATTCCTGGACTTTGCCGCCTGTCAGATAAAAATGGCTGCCGCTGTGCCATAATTGCACCAATACGCGCTTGCCTGCCTCCACATCGACAGGCGCAGGGAACGCGTACAGCACTTTGTTCCACACCGACTGCGTGTCGCGCGGGTGGTTCTCATAAGAAATGCCGGGCGCAAGCCCGATGCGGATCCATTGCAGCACGCCGTAGCAGCGCCCGCTTGATGTGGCAGTCATAGTGACAGCACCGGTGGCGGGTTTCAGCGTTTCGATATCATTGAAATCATACGACACCAGCGCCACGTCGTCGGACAGCGCCTCGTAGGCCAGCGGTTGCGGCACCGACTGGCTCCAGGGCTTGAAGCGCGCGAACGAACGCATGTCGAAGCCGCACACATCGCCGAGATCGAGCAGGTAGCGCACCTCTTCGCCGCCCACCAGCACGCCCATCATCGCCCCTGTTGCAGGAATCACGCGGGCTCCCGGTTTCAGCAACCGTGTCTTGGCGTCGATCAGGCTGGGCAGCACCCCCTCGCCCACGAAATCGTTGGCGAGAATCTCAGACACCAGCACATCGGCGGGTGCGGGCAAGTCCTGCCCCAAAATGACATCCGTGGACTTCTTAGGCACGACAGTGACCCGGTCGGCAAAGCCGTTCTTCGCGACAATACGTTTGGCTTCGCCCGCCACCGCCTCGACCATCTCACATGTGGTGACGTGCTTCGCCCCCGCTTGGGCCGACAGCAGCGCCAAGAGGCCGGCACCCGTGCCGATCTCGAGCACATGATCGGTGGGCTTCACCACGGCCCGGATGGCATCGCGGTAGGCAAAGTTGCGTTTGTCCTCGTTCATCATCGGCACGTGCCAGGGCGGCACCAGGCGCGACAATGTTTCATGCACGCCGTGCTGGGCATCCAAGCGTTCGGGGTGCGATGCCCGTACGCGCTCGAACTCCGTCAGCGCCTGCGGGAACCGGCCTGCGTCCAGCAGCGCCGAGGCGTAATTCACGCGCGCATCGGCATCGTCGGGGGCGAGCGCCAGGTAACGCCCATACAACTCGATGGCCTGAGGGAAACGGTCGCGGTCATGCTCTAGTTGGGCCAAGTCCAGCAGCAGGGCCGCATCGTTGGGCGTGGATTGCAGGGCGCGCACCAGCACGCGCGCGGCATCGTCGGGCCGGGCCAAGCTGACAAGTGACATTGCGAGGTTGCGGTAGGCCTGGCGGAAGGCCGGGTCGGCGGCAATGGCGCGCTCGTAGGCCGCGACGGCACCTGCATGATCGCCGGTCTGGGCCAGCAGTTCGCCCAGATTGTTGTGGGCGCGGGCGTTGCGCGGATCGGCTTTCACCGCCACCTGATAGGCAGATTGAGCGCCCGCGAAATTCTTGGCCGTGCGCAGCACGACACCCAAGGCATTGTGCGTTTCGG
>JAEUKM010000244.1 GCA_016793085.1 Rhodospirillaceae bacterium | reverse complement strand
ATCGACAGCGAGCCTTCCAGGTCCTTGGGCCGCGTGGCCGTGGTGGCTTCCACCAAGCCGATAGCGCCGGATTTGAACGTGATGACGGCAATGCCCGTGTCTTCAGCCTCGATGTTCACCAGCGCGCGGCGCGATTTCGCGAACACCGACACGGGCTCGCCCAAAAACCACTCCAGCAGGTCCACATGGTGGCTGGCCTGGTTGGCGAACACGCCGCCGTCCAAGGCCCACGTGCCGCGCCAAGCGTCTTGATCATAGTAGGCCTGCGTGCGGCACCAGCGCACGCGCACCGTGCCCATGACGATCTTGCCGAAGCGGCCCGCGTCGAAAGCCTTGCGCGCCAGTTGCACCGGCGCGTTGTAGCGGTTCTGCTTCACCACGAATAATTTTACCCCCGCCGTGTCGCAGGCGCGGATCATAGCGTCGGCATCCTCCAGCGTCAGCGCCATGGGCTTTTCGACGATGACATGCTTGCCGTGCTTGGCAGCGGCGATGGCGTGGGCGGCATGGTGCCCGCTCTCGGTCAGGATCGACACCACGCCGATGTCCTTGCCGTGGGCGTTCATCATCGCCTCGAAGTCGATGAAATGCGGCACGCCGTATTTCTGGCCAAATGCTTTGGCGCGGTCGGGCTTTATGTCGCACACAGCGACGAGCTTGGAACCGGTGATTTCGCCACGGTGAAGAAGGTCGGCGTGCTTCGGTGCGATGCGCCCGCATCCGACCAGTGCAAATCCAATCACGAGCGTGCTCCCCGAAGACAGCGTTGAATCAGTAGGCCATTGGCGAATCTGGGTGTCAAGGCGCGCTCCTGTTTTGCGTTTCCGCTGCCGTGATCGCGGCCATGTCGTTCATGATCCCGATGAAGGCGCGCGCCGCCGTGCGCGCCCGCGCGGCCCGCGCCAGGTGCCCGGCCGTCTCGGCGTCGGCGTCCGGACCCGGCGTGAGATTGGGCCAGTGTGCTGATAACTGTTCGGCCAGATGAGCCGCATCGCCCTGGCGGAAGAAGTAAAACGGGTTAGGCGTGGTTGCCTGTTCGTAGTGCACCGGCAGGTCGGTCAGGAAAATCGGCCGGCCGATGGATTTGGTGTCCTCGACCACGGTGCTCCAGCCCTCGAACAGCGACGGCTGTGCCACGGCTGTGGCGTAGCGGAATAAATTCGTCAGTGTCGCGTGATCGACGATGCCGAGATACTTGATCAGATGCGCGATGCCGTTGTCCTGTACGTAGCGCGCAAGGTCGGCGAAGTGCGTGGGCTTGCGCGCATCGCCGCGCGAGCCGGTACAGACCACGGTGATCTGTTGGCCTTGGTCGGCGAGCAGTTTGATCGCCTTGAACAGCGTTAAATGATCCTTGTGTATCCAGAACTGGTTGGGCGCGAACAGATATTTTTCGGGCAACTGGTACGTCACGCGCGGGTCGGGGCCCACGGGAGCATCGGAGGTGACGCCGCTGACGAAGGGCCACACGTAAATCTTTGCGGTCGGGTTAGGGTAGAAGCGCGCCACGTCATCGGCGGCCGCATGACTGCTGACCAGCACGAACCGTTGCTTGTGCAGCATCCGGTCGAATTCGTAATCGCGCTGGCGCAATTCTTCGGCTTCGAACAGATGCGGCAGGTATTTGTGCTGCAAATCGGGAATCCAATGCAGCGCCTTATACGGGTGAAACAGCGCCTGACACGCGGGGAACAGCGTCGCGGCGTCGGTGAACATCTGCGTCACGCGGGTATTGTCGATGGCGCCGTTCACCGTCACCAGTGGGTGGAGCGCCTCCTTCACCACCACGGCCTCGCCGCTGGGCTTGAACACGCCTTCCACCGCATCAAAGGCGGTCATGGTTTTCACGAAATCAGACGCGGGTTCGGCGTCCGTCAGCACCAGCACACGCGGGCGTTCGGTGTCGCGCAAATCCGACAGCAGGCGCACCAGGTTCTGCACGAAGATCACGCCGCCCAGCCAGCCGTTATGAATGACGTCCAGGTTCGGGTGAAACAGCGGCATCAGCAGTGTGGGGCGGGGCGCGCTCATGCTATGCGCCCGTACGGATCTGATTAAGGATACTCAGGAAATCCTTGGCTGATTGTTTTGTGCGCGCCGCATGCGCCAGCGCGGCTTTGGCTTCCTGGGCCGGTGCGGGGCCTGCGCTCAACTGTTCCCACTGTGCCGCGATCACATCGGCAAGCGCTGCGGCATTGCCGCGCGGGTAGAACGTGAAGGGCACTTCGGGGATGGCTTGCTCGCGGTGCACGTCGAGATCGGACAGGATCATCGGACGGCCCAGGGCTTTGGCGTCCTCCACCACCGTGCTCCAACCCTCGAATAGCGACGGCTGCACCACACCGGCGGCGAAGCGGATGAGTTGCAGCAGCGTGTCGTGCGGTACGGTACCCAGGAATTTAATGCGCTCCTGCAAGCCCGACGACTGCACGAAAGCTTGAAGTTCGGCGAAGTACGCCGGGTGCCGGAAATCGACACTGTTGCCGGTGCACGCCAGCGTCACCTTCAGGCCGCGCTGGTTCAAAAGGCCCACGGCCTCGAACAGCGTGCGGTGGTCCTTGTGTTTCCAGAACTGATTAGGGGCGAACAGGTATTTCTCCGGCAGGTTGAACTGCGGGCGCGGGTCGGCGGTCGCCGCCAGCGCGGCATTCAGCGAACTGGTGAAGGACCACACGAAAGTTTTGGCTTTGGCGCCCGGATAGAACATGCGCAGGTCATTCAAGGCGCTCTGACTGCTGAGCAGCAGGTACTTGCGTCCATAAGCCATGGTCATGAAATCGTCGTCGCGGCGCTGTAACTCTGCGGCATCGAACATGCCGGGCAGATGCTTGTGCTGAAAATCGGGAATCCAGTGCAGGCCGAAGGGCCAGTTCAGCATGGTGCGGAACACCGGAAAGGTGGTGGTGACGCGCGAGAGCAGGTACGTCGTCGCGGCCTGGCTCGGCTGGCCTTTCTCGTCCAGCAGCGCCTTCAACAGGTGCGGCTTCAAGGCCATGGGGTAGCCGCTGGGCTTGAGCACGCCGCCCACCGCCGCTTCGGCGAACAATGTACGGATGATGGGCGTATCAATCTCGCCATCCGTCAGCACGATGATGCTGGGCCGCTCGGCCTCATCCAGGTGCGAGAGGATGCGCACCAGATTCTGGATATAAATCGCCCCGCCCTGCCAGCCCTTGAAGGTCACATCAAGGTTTGGGCGGAACAGCGGCAGCGACAGCAACGGCCGTGTGGATTGGGGTTCGCTGATCATGCGCCGGGCTCGAACAGTTCCACCAACATCAGGCGGCGCGCGGTGTGGCTTTGCGGATAGCCGCGATGCAGGCCCGATTGCAGCGAAAGGATGAGCGTGCCCGCCGGGGCCAGGCACGCGACGCCCAGGGCCGGGTCCACCAGGCTCATGTCGGTCCAGGCGCGGCCCGCTGCCGCATTGTAAAGCTTGTTCACGGCCTTGATCTGCCGCTCCTGGTGCGAGCCGGGCACATAGCAATAGGGCCCATCCTCAAGCGCCAGAACATCGGTGAGATAGACGAAGGCCTTGATGTGATGAACCTCGGAATCGATGTGGAACTCGCGCGGATTCACAACGCCTTCGTTGATATAAAGGTTGAAGGCCACGGGTTTGTATTTGAGGGCCACGAACGCGGCGGCCACCTGCGCGGGCAGGCCGCCGAGGATGCGGTCGCGTACCGGGGCCAGCGCCGGGCAGAAGACCTCGGGCTTGAAGAGATCGATGAAACCAGCGTCCCA
>JAEUKM010000243.1 GCA_016793085.1 Rhodospirillaceae bacterium | reverse complement strand
CGAATGGCCGGTGCGCGATGCGCCATGCGGCGGTGGCTCTTGCGGCGGTGCTGCGTTTGACGACGTGGCCGGGGGTGAGGCCGGGGGCGGAGGTGGTGCGAGGTCGGACAAGTCGCTCTATTCCGCTTCGGCGGCTGGCGTATCGGAGGTGCCGATATGGCGGTATTCCAGGGGCGGGGCTTTATACACCGGCTTGGGTTGCCACAGCAGTTTGAACAGGCCGGGCACGAAGCTTTTGGCTGTGGGGCTGGGCGTCAGGTCCGTGTATTCCAACTCCGAGCCCTGGGTCTGGTCCTTTACGGCCGGGGAGACCGCGATGTCGCCGGTGCCCGCCGCATCGCAAGTGCCCTCGATGGCGGTGAAGGCCGGGCCGAAGTATTCGCCGGTTTCATCCTTCATGCCTTCGCCGTATTCGATGCCCAACCGGATCGCCAGCGGCAAATCCGGGTTGTCGCGCACATACGCCAAGGCATCCTGCTGAATGGCGATGGCGGCGCGGCCTGCATCAGTGGGCGACTGGAAGGTGCACAAGATGCCGTCGCCGGTGTGCTTCACTTCCTGGCCGCGGTTGTTCTTGAGGGCCTCGCGGATAATGGCGTTATGCGCGCGCAAGAGGCGCTGCGCGCCGCTGTTGCCGAGTCTCCGTGTCGCATCGGTCGAGCCCACCAGGTCGGTCAGCAGCACGGCCATGCGCTGGGACGCACCGGCGTTGTTGCCGTGCGGATTGCTCCATCCGTTCAGGACGCTCTCGACCGCGATTTCAATCTCGATGGGCTGGCCGTCCAGCACTGCCCTCATGGCGGCGCGGCCTGCGTCCACTACGGCCTTGAAGCGCGGGCGGTTGGCCGCGCTTTCCAGCCGCTCGCAAAACGCCTTGGCGGCTTCCTGGCTGGTGCCCTGTTGGGTCAGCACGTTGGTCAGGAGTGCGGCCGTGGTTTGGCCGGTCAGTTTTTCGCGCCAAGCTAATTCCTGGGCGGCGCCCGCAAGGTACAGGTTCAGGCCGTAGCGCTCGAACGCTTGTAGTGTGCCGGCGCGCGGGCCCAGAGCCGTCATGCAGGCGGTGGCGAAAGATTGCAGGACCAGCACCTGCTGCGCGATCAGTTCCTGCAACTGGCCCGACATGGCCTGCTGGTCTTCGTTCAGGTCGCCAAACCCCTGAGCCTGTAGGCTGTCGGCGACAACCACGTCGCTTTTGGGATGCGAGAAAGCGCCCTGGCGCTGGCGGCGCGGGCGTAAGGGGCCGCTTTGCACCACCGGGGGTTTGGCCGGTTCGGCGTCGTCGAGGATGCTTAAGGCTTCGATGGTCTTGCGTTTGGCCTCGGGCGATTTGTTGCGCCACATCATCAGTTCCACGGGAACCATCATGCGGAACAGCACCATCATGGCCCCGGCCGAGAGCATAATGAAGATCAGGAAGCTTAAGAAAAACCGCGCGGGCGAACCCGACAACGCAATGGCGCCAATCACCGCGCCTATGGCGCCGATAATGACGCCGTTGATGGCCACGGTGACGAAACTGCCGGCCATGCTGCCGCCGCTGTCCGGGGGTTTGAAAGCCGTGCGAATCTCGGGGCTGCGGTAAATGATGCTGACGTCCAGCTCGTCGCCGTCTTCAGGGATGCTTTCCTGAAGCATCATGGTGTGGGTGCGGGACTCGGTCCAATTCTTCTCGGCGCGCTGGCGCGCGATGGCCTCTTCCTTGGGCGGAAAGCGGCCCTTTAAGGCCCACTGCCCGAACTTGGCCTCGTATATTTCGTAATAAGCAACGCGCATTGCACAATTTTTACGTCTTTAATGTCTTTATGTCGCAGCCGGACCTTTCCGCCAAGGCCCTGATTCGGCGAGCACTCTGGGCCGCACCGCATCTTGCCCAAAAGCCGCCAAGCCGTCACCATGCCATGTAGCCGCATCGGGCGCTCGCAAACCTGACGGCGCATGACAAATCGGTGATGAACCCCGGTGAACCGCTGATGACCCTTTCCATTTCCCGGCGCGGCCTGTGTGTGTCGGCTGCTGCGGTTTCAGTCAGCGCGGCCTCAGCCGCCTGGATTTTACCGGCAGGGCCAGTTGGCGCGGCCCGCCGCCACAATTCGCTGGCGTTGACGGCAGACGCGCTGGATCTGCGCGGGGTGCGGCCCGGCGGCCACGCCACGCTCCGGTCATCCGGGTTTGTCATGGCTGAAACGCAGCCTGACGTGCGCTGGCCGGTGCGCGAAACCACGGTACTGTCCTGGCGGGCCGCGCCTGACGGACTGCTTGAGCAACGCCACCGACGCATCCAGATCGAGGCGAGTGGCATCGAGGCGAGTGGCATCAAGGCGGGGGGCAAGATTATCGAGCACATCCTGATCGAGACCGAGCTGCTTGCGGCCCCCTTGGCGCATCAGGCTTTCGCGCAGACCAGCGGTTTAAGCAGTCTGGCGCAGGCCTCCCGCGCGTTCAACGCCGATGAGGCGTGGGCCGTGCTGGATGATCCGGCCCGCGTGGAATTACCCGCCGACATGGCCGAAGTGCACGTATTCCGCTCCGGCGCGCTGAAACCGCTGAACCTGCGTACAGTGCATCATCTGGCGCGCATGACTGGTATACCGGGTTTGGGCTTAAGCCAAACCGAGCCTGTCATCTGGCGCACCTCGGGCCTGATCACTGGCTGGGCGGCGATGCCCGAAGTGGCCGCTGTTCAGG
>JAEUKM010000191.1 GCA_016793085.1 Rhodospirillaceae bacterium | reverse complement strand
GTCTTTCAAGCGGTGGGGGTCGGATTCCGAGGTAATCCGCCGCACCCGGCCCGAAATGGCGGAAAGATTAAGGTTTAGAATGCGTTTCTTGACCCGGGGCAGGTTGGCCGCGGCCATGGACAGTTCGCTGATACCGAAGCCCAGGAGCAGGGGGGTCAGGCGGTGGTCGCCCGCGATCTCCCCGCAGACCGAGACGGGAATCCGGGCCGCCGCGGCAGCCTCGGCCGAGAACTGGATCAGGCGCAGCACCGCCGGATGCAGAGGGTTGTACAGATAAGCCACCTGCTCGTCGGTGCGGTCGATGGCCAGTGTGTACTGGGTCAGATCGTTGGTGCCGATAGCGAAGAAATCGGATTCCGCGGCCAGCGCATCGGCGGCCAGAGCCGCCCCAGGGATTTCGATCATCACGCCCAGTGCGGGCAGGGGGTCGGGCAATTTCACGCCGCGCCGCTTCAGGCGGCCGACGACGCGGGCCATGATTTTCTTCACCTCGCGGATTTCATCGACCGTCGAGACCATGGGCAGCAGGATGCGCACCGGGCCGTGGGCGCTGGCCCGCAAGATGGCCGACATCTGGGCCAGCAGCAGTTTTTTTCGCCGCAGCGAAAACCGGATGGCGCGCAATCCTAAGGCCGGGTTGGGGCCGGGCTTCATGTCCAGGGCCGCACCCAGTTTGTCCGCGCCTACGTCAAGCGTGCGGATGGTGACGGGCTTGCCCTGCATCTGACGCACGACTTTGCTGAGGATCTCGTACTGTTCCTGCTCGCTGGGCAAATCCTTGCGGTTCATGAACATGAACTCGCTGCGGAAGAGGCCCACCCCTTCGGCCCCCGCATCCAGGATGCTCTCGATCTCCGACGGCAATTCGATGTTGGCCATGAGCTTGATGGCCACCCCGTCCTTGGTGACGGCGCGCACCGTTGTCAGCTTACGCAGTGATTTCTGCTCGCGCAGAATCACGGCTTTGCGCTTACGGTATAGGGCCAGCGTTTTTGCCGACGGATTGATGACCACATCGCCCGTTGCGCCATCGACGATGATCTGCTGGCCGTTGCGCGCGACGGCCAGGATGCGGTCTTCGGCCACCACGGCGGGCAGGCCCAGCGAGCGGGCGACAATCGCCGTGTGGCTTTCAACGCCGCCGACCAGCGTCACCAGCCCGGCCACGTTGCCGGGATCAAGCGTTGCGGTGTCGGCGGGCGACAGTTCATCGGCCACGATCACGGCATTTTTGGGCAGGTTCGAAAGAGCGCGCGTCTTTTTGCCGGTCAGGCTTTCCACCAGCCTGCGCCCGACTTCGCGGATGTCGTCCACGCGCGCGGCGAGGTAGCGGTCGTCCATGGTGGCAAAGGCTTCCACCATCAGGCCGATTTCCCGCATCACGGCGGTTTCGGCGTTGACCTGGTCGGTGGCGATGCGCTTCTGCACACCGCGGATCAGGCGCGAGCCGGACAGCATTTGATGATAGGCATCGAGCAAATAGCCGATTTCCTCGCCCGCAGCACTCTGCATGCGCTTGGCTTCGTTCTGTAGTTTTTCGACGTGGCCGGCGGCGCGGGCAGCGGCTTCCAGCAGGCGGTGCTGTTCGCTGCGCACCTTGGCGGCGGAAATGGTTTCCTCACGCACGTGCACGGACGCGTGGGAATCGTGCCGGTAGATCACGCCAATCGCCACCCCGACGCCCACGGCCATGCCGCTGAACGTCATCTCGGGGCCGGATCGGGTTTTTCTATTCTTCATCGAACTTGTTGGCGACCAGTGTGCATAACGCGGTTAGGGCGGAAGCAGCATCGGCGCCCGAGGTGGTGATCTGGATCGTGGTGCCTTGGGCGGCGGCCAGCATCATCAACCCCATGATCGAGCGGCCCGACACTTCGGTGTCGCCGCGCTTTACCAGAATATCGGCCTCGAACTGCTCGGCGGTCTTGCAGAACTTCGCCGCAGCGCGGGCGTGCAGGCCCTTGCTGTTGCAAATCTCGGCATCGCGTCGCAACACACCAGACATCGCCGGACCGGACCTTGCTTACTTACCTTGGCCCAACAGCGCCGAGGCGACGTTGATGTACTTGCGGCCCGCGTCTTGCGCCTGGGCCACGGCGTTGGCCAGATCCTCGGTGCCGCGCACCGAAGCCAGCTTGATCAGCATGGGCAGGTTGACGCCCGCGATCACTTCAACGGGTGCGTTCTCCATGATCGAGATGGCCAGGTTCGACGGCGTGCCGCCGAACATGTCGGTCAGCACCACCACGCCCGAGCCGGCGTTCACGCTCTCCACGGCCTTCATGATGTCCTGGCGGCGGCGTTCCATATCGTCCTCGGGGCCGATGCATACGGCGGCCACTTGCGCCTGCGCGCCGACGACATGCTCCATGGCGGCCACCAGTTCAACGGCCAAACGGCCGTGGGTGACCAGGACCAATCCGATCAGGGGTTTTGTTTGCGGCATTCTGTGGGTTTAAGAATTGCTGGGTGTCTGTGGCGGACGCGGCAGGTCGCGGTGACGGACGTCGACCGGAATACTGTGCTGCGTGAACCACTCCTTCAGACGTTCCACCATGTAAACGGACCGATGTTGGCCGCCCGTGCAGCCGATGGCAATGGTGAAATACGACTTTCCTTCGCGTTCGTACAGGGGCAGCAGCGGTTCCAAAAGGGCGGCCGCGCGCTCCAGGAACGTCGGCACGGCGGGGTCCTTGGCGATAAAGGCCCCCACGGCTGGGTCAAGGCCCGTCAGGGGCCGCAAGGTCTGGTCGTAATGCGGATTTTTCAGAAACCGCACGTCCAGCACCAGGTCGGCGTCGCGCGGCAGGCCGTTCTTGTAGCCGAAGGACATCAGGAAAATCTGCATCCGGCGCGCATCGGCCCCCGCAAACTGTCCCTGCACGATGCGTTTCAAATCCGCCGGGGAAAGATGGCTTGTGTCGATCAGCAGGCCGCCGCTTTCACGCAAAGGTGATAGCAGCTGGCGTTCCAGCTCGATGCCGTCGCTGACCCGGCGTTCGGGCGCCAAGGGGTGGGGGCGGCGCGTTTCGGTATAGCGGCGCACAATCACGTCGGTGTCCGCGTCCAGGAACATCAGGCTCACCTGCATGCGGGTGTGCTGGCGCACGGCCTCGATGGTGGCCAGCAGTTTCGCCGCGTCGAAGTCGCGCGTGCGCACATCGACGCCAACCGCGATAGAGTGATCGTCGTTGGCCGCCACAACGGCGTTGATCAACGCCACGGGCAGATTGTCGACGGTCTCGAAACCCAAATCCTCCAGCGCCTGCAAGGCCATGCTTTTGCCGGCCCCCGACATGCCGGTGACGACAACAAGGCGCGGCGGTGTTTTGGGGCTGTTTTTCTGCGGGGCCATGCGTGTTTCAGGTCAGCCGCGCGCCCGAGGCCAAGGCATGCACGGCCATGCGCACTTTATGCGCGGCCGACGCGGTGAAGGGGTCCAGTTTCAACAGCGGCAAGGCCATGTTCTCGATGACCGTGGTGGTGGTTTCGGGCAGGCGTTCGATGTCGGCACTTTTGCACAGATCGACGATCAAGCCCACGGACACCTTCTCGATATGCGGCAGGCGCACCAGGCCGAAGCCGCGGATTTCAAGCTTGCCGGCAATGGCGGCGGGCGCGGCGGCCATCAGCCGT
The DNA here is from genome assembly GCA_016793085.1 of Rhodospirillaceae bacterium. GTDB lineage: Bacteria > Pseudomonadota > Alphaproteobacteria > Rhodospirillales > Rhodospirillaceae. The sequence continues at coordinate 6,439 of JAEUKM010000191.1, read as the reverse complement.
CCGCCCTCCACGGTCACTTCGCAGTAGTCGTCCGACACCAACTCGGCCCCCATGTCGATCAGGCGCAAAGCCAGGTCCGACTTGCCCGCACCCGAGGCCCCTCGGATCAAAAGGCCCGTGCCCGCAACTGAAACGCAGGTGGCGTGAAGGTGAATCATGCCCGAAGCCTGGAAGCGCAAACAAAGGCTGTCAATCGAAACAAGCCCCTCAGGTTGACACCGTCTTGTAATCTTTTACACCAGCGCCATGACTGCCCAGATTTTCGCCATCATCGCGCCCGTCTTCCTGATCGCCGCCATCGGGTTCGCCTGGGCGCGGGCCAAAATGCCCTTCGACCATAATATGGTTTCGGCTCTGGTGCTGAACGTGGGCGCGCCGTGCCTGCTCCTCTCTCAGCTTCTTACGCATCCCATCCGGCTCGATCTGATGGCCGAGATCATCGCCGCCGGTGTGGGCGTGATGTCGCTTTCGGCCTTGGGTGGCATCCTACTGGTGCGCGCGCTGAGGCTGCCCGTGCGCGCCTATCTGCCGGTGCTGATTTTCCCCAACGTCGGCAACATGGGCCTGCCGCTGTGCTTCTTTGCCTTTGGCGATGTCGGGTTGGCGCTGGCGGTGGCGTATTTCGCGGTGGTGTCGCTGTTCCAGTTCAGCTTGGGTATCGGCATCGCCAGTGGGCGGTTCGGCATCAACCTGCTGTTGCGCAATCCGGTGATGTGGTCGCTGCCTTTGGCGATGATACTGCTGGGCACCGATACGGCAGTGCCTGCGTGGATCATGAACACGCTGACCATCGGCGGAAGTTTCGCCATTCCGCTGATGCTGATGTCGCTGGGCACGTCGCTGGCCACTCTGTCGGTGCGCAGCCTCGGCCGCGCCATGGGCTTTTCGGTGGCGCGAATCTTTGGCGGCTTCGCTGTAGCGCTGGCGGTGACGGCGGCGTTGGGCCTGGAGGGGTCGGCGCGCGGTGCGGTGCTGATCCAAAGCAGCATGCCTGCTGCGGTGTTCAACTATCTGTTCGCGGTGCGTTACGGCAACGCCGCCAGCGATGTCGCGGGCATCGTGCTCACATCTACCGTGCTGTCGTTTCTCACATTACCCCTGCTCTTGGCGTATGTTTTAGGCGGCTAATCCGTCCGTTAGTCCGCCAGCAGGCGCACGATGAATTTGGCTCCGGTCCGGCCCGGTTCGCTGAGCGCGCGGTTGACGGCGATGATGCTGCCGCGGTGCGCCTCGATGATCTGCTTGGAGATTGATAATCCTAAGCCAGAGTGCGTGCCGAACTTCTCGGCCTCGGGCCGTTCGGAATAGAAGCGGTCGAAGATCGCCCTTTCCTTGCCCGCCGGAATGCCCGGCCCGTCATCGATCACTTCCACCACCACCAGGCGCCCATTGCGGAAGGCGCGCACGGTAATGATGCCGCCGGGCGGGCTGAAGGACACGGCATTTCCAATTAAATTGCGGAACACCTGCGCCAGGCGGCCTTCCAGGCCCGGCACCGTCAGCATGTCGTCGGCGGGCGTGTCCACGACCACGCGCGGCGCATCGGGGTTGTCGGTGGCGTTCTGCATCTCGGCCAGGGCTTCCAGCAGGCTTTTCAGTTTTACCGGCATCAGTTCGGCACGCGACAGTTCCGCATCCAGGCGCGAGGCGTCGGAAATATCCGAAATCAGACGGTCCAGGCGGCTCACGTCGTCCAGGATGATGCTCATCAGCCGTTTCTGCTGCTCGGGGTCTTTCACGCGCGCCACGGTTTCTACCGCACTGCGCAAAGACGTCAGCGGGTTCTTGATTTCATGGGCCACGTCGGCAGCGAAGCTTTCGATGGCGTCCAGACGTAGCCACAGGGATTCGGTCATCTCGCGCAAGGCCCCTGACAATTCGCCGATCTCGTCGCGGCGCACGGTCAGGTCGGGGATGTGGTGGCGGCGCGTCTTGGCGCTGCGCACGCGCTCGGCCGCCTCGGCCAGGATGCGCAGTGGTTTACCAATGGTGCTGGCGAGGTAGAAAGAGGTGAGAACGGTCAGGCCCAGCACCCAGCCGAACATGGCCAGGATCGAGCCGCGCACCGTGAACAGGCGGCGGTCGACGTTGCGCCCGTCGCGCGAGACCAGAACCGCGCCCACCACCTGCCTGTAGAACTGCACCGGCACGGCGACCGTCAGGATCTTCTGGCCGTCCAGGTTGCGCAGGCGCACGGCCGAGCCGGTTTCGCCTGTCTCCAGCGCCTTGGCGGCTTCGGCGTAGTCGGACGCCAGGGCATTGGCGCGCTCGGTGTAGGGCTCAAGCCCGCGCGTGTAGCCGAAGCGCCCGAAGGTCGTGCGGAACAGGTCGCGCATCATGTCGGGCAGGTCGTTGTCGTCCACAGGCTCCAGGTCCACCACCTGCACCTCGCCGCCGGGGCCCTGCAACAGCCTGCTATCCGCAATCAGGTTGCCGTCACGGTCGAACAGGCGCGCGCGCAGTTGCGCAAGGCCGGCCAGGCGGCGGATGAGCTGGCGCGCGGTATCCTGTTGCAGCGTGCGCAGGTTGCCGTTGGGCGTGAAGCTGGGGAAGTCGGCATTCTCGGTCTCCACCACCACCGCGCCCTCGCCGATGGAGGCCGCGATCAGTTCGCCCTGGGTGCGCAGGGCGTCCAGTTCGCCCGCGATCAGGCTGTCTTCGTATTCGTCCAGGAAGAGAAGGCCCAGCACCAGAAGAACGGGGGCGGCCAGATTGACGGCGAAGATGCGCAACGAGAGGGACGAGAAAACGCCGTGGCTGCGGGGCGCTGCCTCGGGCCCCGTTCTGGCGTCGCTGTTGCTCTCGTCAAAACCGGCCCGCACGCCATTCCCCGCCGCAATGTTCCGCTGGGCGGGCGCAGGTTTGCGCCCGCCGTCTGCCGCGCCGTCTCAGCGATATTTGGTTACGCCGCGGTTTCGATGAACTTGTAGCCGACCCCGTACAAAGTTTCGATATGCGAAAACTCGGTATCGACTTCGCGGAACTTCTTGCGCAGGCGCTTCACGTGGCTGTCGATGGTGCGGTCATCGACGTAGATGTGCTCGCCGTACGCCGCATCAATGAGCTGGTCGCGGCTTTTCACGTGGCCGGGCCGCTGCGCCAAGGCCTGGATGATCAGGAATTCCGTGACGGTTAAATTCACCGGCAGGCCTTTCCAGGTGCACAGATGCTGCGCCGGGTCCAGCACCAGTTCGCCGCGCTGGAGCGAGCCCGCCGACAGCGCGCCGCCCGCCGCACCCTTCTGCGCTTCGGCGCGGCGGAACACCGCGCGCACGCGCTCGATCAACAGGCGCTGCGAGAAGGGCTTTTTGATGTAATCGTCGGCGCCCATACGCAGGCCCAACAGTTCGTCCACTTCGTCGTCCTTCGAGGTCAGGAAGATGATGGGCATGGCGGATTTTTCGCGCAGGCGCTGCAACAGTTCGATGCCGTCCATGCGCGGCATCTTGATGTCGAGAATCGCCAAGTCCACCGGGTCGGCTTGAAGCCCGCGCAGCGCTTCCGCGCCGTCACGGTATGTCGTGACCTTGAAGCCCTCGGTCTCCAGAACCATGGTGACGCTGGTCAAGATGTTCCTGTCGTCGTCCACCAAGGCGATGCGGTTTCCCACGGCGATATCCTTTCTCACCCGATCCGCCGCGGCGATTCGCGGCTTGCCACAATTCCAACGGCGCAATATGGCGAAATTCGTACAACCTCGCGGCGCGTCTGTGGCTGCGGGCAGCTTTATATATTATACCGGCATGGGGGGAGCGGCAGACACGGCCTAAATCGTTAATTTTCCTCCAGAATTGGCGGCCCCCGGAGTTAACGGTCCGATGTCCGAAAGCATTAATCCTGAAGCGCCTGAAGCGGGCTATACGCCCCGCCAGATGATCGGTCTGGGCGGGGGGGTGGCCCTGTTCGTGCTGTTTTTGGCGCTGCCCCCGCCCGAGGGCATGACCGAAAAGGGCATGCTGGTGGCCGCCATGGCCGGTCTGATGGCGGTCTGGTGGATCAGCGAGGCCGTACCGGTCTACGCCACGGCTCTCATCCCCCTGGTGGTGTTGCCGCCCCTGGGCGTAATGGACCTGAAGGCCGCCGCCGCACCCTACGCCAATCCCATCATCTTCCTGTTCATGGGCGGGTTCATGATCGCGCTGGCGATGCAGCGCTGGGGTCTGCACCGGCGCATTGCTTTGACCATACTGGCCTGGACCGGCACCGGGCCGCAGCAGCTTGTGGGCGGCATCATCGCCGCCACGGTGTTCGTCAGCCTGTGGATCAACAACACCTCCACCACGCTGATGATGCTGCCCATCGCGCTGTCCATTCTGCCGCTCTTGCGCCGGGGTGATGCGGAAGAATCCCGCCGCTTCGAGGCGTGCATGGTGCTGGGGGTTGCTTACGGCGCCAGCATCGGCGGCATCGGTACCTTGATCGGCACAGCGCCAAACGCGCTTTTGGCGGGTTTCATCCAGCAAACCTACGGCTACACCATTCCCTTCGCCGCCTGGATGGCGTTTGGCATTCCGGTGTCGTTCACTATCGCGGCGTTGTGCTGGGTGCTGCTGGCCCGCGTGCTCTATCCGCTGCCGACAGCGCCCGTGCCGGGTGTCGCCGAGTTGATTGCCCGCGAGCGCGCAGCCCTCGGCCCCTTGCGAGGCGGCGAGCGGGCCATTGCGATTGCCTTCACGGCGGCGGCGGCGCTGTGGATGGGCCAGCCGCTCATCGCAGATGCGTTTCCGGCGCTGAAGATCAGCGATGCGGGCATCGCCATGACAGTGGCCTTTCTTTTGTTCGTTATCCCCGTCGATCTCAAGCGCGGCATATTTGTGCTGAATTGGGAATGGGCCAACAAAATCCCCTGGGGATTGTTGGTGCTGTTCGGCGGCGGTTTGAGCCTGGCTGAAGCAGCAGGAGCTTCAGGCCTGGCCGAGTGGCTGGGCCAGACCATGGCCTCGTGGTCGGGCGTGTCCATCGCGCTTCTGGTTTTCGCAGTAGTGGCGTTGATCGTGTTCCTCTCTGAAATTGCCTCCAACACCGCCACGGCCGCGACGTTGCTGCCGGTGCTGGCTACAGCGGCTATCGCCCTAGGGCAAAACCCGTTGCTGCTTTGCATCGCCGGGGCCACGGCGGCCAGCGGCGGCTTCATGCTGCCGGTGGCAACCCCACCCAACGCCATCGCCTTCGGAACGGGTCACGTCAACGTGCAGCAGATGGCGCGCGCAGGCTTATGGCTGGACATTGTCTGGGTCACGATCGTCAGCCTTGGTGTGCTGGTGCTGCTGCCGATGGCGCTGGGCGTCGAACTTGGTGTTGTGCCTGACTGGGCCGCGAAGAAGTAATTTTTACATCCGCGCCAGGGACATGCGCGCACTCTGGTGTTCGATGGACTCGCGCCCGCAAGCCTGCAACGCCACCGTGAACTGCTCGCGGGCTTCCTCGGGCTGGTTCAGCAGCAGGCCCGCGTGCCCTAAATAGAAATGCGCCTCGCAGGTTTTCGAAGCATCACCGGCGGCATCGTTGATCACCGTTTCCGCCGACACCTCGCCCAGATAGAAGCGAAACACCGCCGCCGGCCACGCGCGCGAGTTCAGGCCGTTGGCCGTGGTGACCAGACTCTCGCGCCCGTCCTGCTTGGCCTGGCCCTGGGCGATGAACAGCCACAGGGCGTTCTGCACATTGGCGTTGCTGATCTGGCCCGGTAAGGCCTGCGCGGCCTTGAAGTCGGCGGCGGCCTCGGCGTAACGGCCCGCAAGAAAGCGCGCTTGCGCGCGCTGTACCAATAATGCCCCGGCCTTAGGTTGGGCGTTCAAGGCTTGGGTTAAATCCGCATCGGCCCCGTCGAACTTATCCAGCATCTGTGGGGCCCGCGCGCGGGCCGCCAGTACGTCGGCGTCGCCGGGGGCTTGTGCCAGGGACGCGGTAAAGTCGGCGGCGGCATCGGCCGCGCGTTTTTCATTTAACAGGGCCGTGCCGCGGAAATAGCGCCAGTCGGGCCGGTCGCCGATGCCTTTCAGGAGCGCGCTGAAATCGGCGATGGCCTGCTTGTGCGCCCCGCTTTGCAGGGCCGCGACACCGCGCGCCTCGGTGACAGCCGCATCGCCGGGCCGCTGCGCGAGAATGGCCGAGAAATCGGCCATGGCGGCGGCGTAATTCTCGAAGCGTCCGTAGGCGGTGGCGCGGGCCCTCAGCGTCCGCACGTCGGTGGGCTTTACTTTCAAGGCCGCGCTGAAAGCCTCGATGGCTTCGTTGACCTTGTTTGTGTTCAGCCACGCCTGGCCCAGCAGAAACTGCGATTCAAAATCGCTCACGTTCAGCGCCACGGCCTGCTTCAGCTCGCCGATGGCCTCCTCGGTTTTTTTCTGGCTCAGGAAAAATTCGCCGCGTGTGCGGTAAGGCCCGGGATCGGCAGGGTTGAGGTGGCGCGCTTCGCCCAGGTCGGCCATGGCGGCAT
>JAEUKM010000189.1 GCA_016793085.1 Rhodospirillaceae bacterium | reverse complement strand
GCGGCCGGCTCGGCCTTGGGCAAGCAGGCCAAAAGCGTCATGGACGCGGGCAAGCTGGTCTCGGACGACCTGTTGATCGCCATGATCGACAGCCGGATCGACCAGGCCGACTGTGCGAATGGGTTTATTCTGGACGGCTTCCCCCGGACCATCCCTCAAGCCGAGGGCCTGGATCGGATGCTGACCAAGAAGGGCCTGAAATTGGACGCCGCTATCGAGGTGCGGGTGCCCGACGAGCGCCTTTTGGAGCGGCTCACGGGCCGGTTTACCTGCGCCAAGTGCGGCGAGGGCTACCACGACAAGTTTAAGCAGCCTAAGAAGCCTGGGGTCTGTGACGTGTGCGGCGGGACCGAGTTCTCGCGCCGGTCCGACGACAAGGCCGAAACGGTTAAAACCCGGCTGGCGGCTTACCACCAACAGACAGCCCCCCTCTTGCCCTTTTACGAGGGGAAAGGGGTGCTGAAAGTGGTCGACGGCGACCGGGATATGGGTCTGGTAGCCGCTGATTTAGAACGCGTTTTAGGGCTGTGAGCGTCGGTTGACTCGGGAAGCTAAGTGCCTATAATGGCGCGCTTTTTCGGGTTCGCATTGGCGTTCACCAAACAATTGAATTGATAAAAAGGAGTACGGGCTTTGGCACGTATCGCTGGCGTCAACTTACCGACGAATAAGCGGGTGGTGATCGCGCTTCGCTATATCTACGGCGTTGGTCCGACCAACGCGGTTGAAATCTGCAAGAAGGTCGGCATCGACGATAAACGTCGCGTCAATCAGTTGACCGAAGACGAGATCAGTCGCATCCGCGAAACGATCGACAAAGATTACACGGTGGAAGGTGACTTGCGCCGCGAAGTGGCCATGAACATCAAGCGCCTGATGGATCTGGGCACCTACCGTGGTCTGCGCCACCGCAAGGGCCTGCCGGTCCGCGGCCAGCGCACGCACACCAATGCCCGCACCCGCAAGGGTCCGGCCAAGCCGATCGCCGGCAAGAAGAAAGTGACGAAGTAACCAAACTTCGCACCGCAACCTAACGCATAGACGACAGACTGGATCGACACATGGCCAAACCCGCTTCCGCTCCCGCCGCTGCTGCCGCCGGCAATGCCGCCGCCGCTGCTCCCGCCGCGCCGCGCAAGAGCAAGAAAGAGCGTAAGAACATCAGCTCGGGCATCGCGCACGTGAACGCGACATTCAACAACACGATGATCACCATCTCGGACGTGCAGGGCAACACCATCGCCTGGTCGTCGGCCGGCACCATGGGCTTCAAGGGGTCGCGCAAGTCGACCCCGTACGCCGCCCAGGTGGCCGCCGAAAGCGCCGGCAAGAAAGCCATGGAGCACGGCATGAAGGTCGTCTCGGTGCTGGTGAAGGGCCCCGGCACGGGCCGTGAGTCGGCCTTACGCGCGCTGCAGGCGGTGGGTTTCACCGTCACGTCCATCCAGGACGTCTCGCCGGTGCCGCATAATGGATGTAGGCCCCGCAAGCGCCGTCGCGTCTAAGTTTTTTTATCGTTAGGACACCGCGTCCCGAACGGCGCGGTCGTGTTGCCTCTTCGATGGGAAGAGGTTGTCTGAAACTCTTCGGATTGGAATTCGCCCGTGATCCAGAAAAATTGGCAGGAATTGATTAAACCCTCCAAGCTCAACATCGCAACGGGCGACGATCAGCGCCGTATCGCTACCGTCGTGGCCGAACCGCTCGAGCGCGGTTTTGGCGTGACGCTGGGCAACGCCCTGCGCCGCGTGCTGCTCTCCTCGCTGCAGGGTGCCGCCGTAACGTCGATCCGTATCGACGGCGTGCTGCACGAGTTCTCCTCGATCCCCGGTGTGCGCGAAGACGTCACCGACCTGATCCTGAACATCAAGCAGTTGGCGCTGGCCATGCACTCGAACGGCCCCAAGCGCATGACGCTGAAGGCCAAGGGTCCGGGCGAAGTGACCGCCGCCCAGATTCAGACGCCCGCCGACATCGAGATCATGAACCCCGATCTGATCATCTGCCACCTCGATGAAGGCGCTTCGCTTTCGATCGAGTTGGAAGTGAACTCGGGCAAGGGCTATGTGCCGGCCTCGGCCAATCGCCGTGAAGACGACCCGATCGGCCTGATCCCGGTCGACAGCATCTTCTCGCCCGTGCGCCGCTTCTCGTACATAATCGAGAACACCCGCGTCGGCCAGCAGACCGACTACGACAAGCTGTCGATGACGGTGGAAACCAACGGCGCCGTGAAGCCCGATGACGCGGTGGCCTTGGCTGCGCGCATCCTGCAGGAACAGCTGCGCCTGTTCATCAACTTCGAAGAGCCGCAGGCCCAGATTGCCGAGCGCGTGGAAGACGAACTGCCGTTCAACAAGAACCTGCTGCGTAAGGTTGACGAACTTGAACTGTCGGTCCGCTCGGCCAACTGCCTGAAGAACGACAACATCATCTACATCGGTGATTTGGTTCAGAAGTCGGAAGCCGAAATGCTGCGCACGCCGAACTTCGGCCGCAAGAGCTTGAACGAGATCAAGGAAGTGCTGGCGCAGATGGGCCTGCACCTCGGCATGGAAGTCGCCGGCTGGCCGCCGGAGAACATCGAAGACCTGGCCAAGAAGCTCGAAGAGCCGTTCTAAATTTTTGGTTGGGCGTATTTTCCACGCCAAGTGCAAGCGCACTTCTCGGGAAAATACGCTGACTGGGCCGTGGTGGCCCGCCCCGCAGGTACATGCCGATCAGGCGCGGCCGGCGGATTTAAAAATCGGACTCGCACCGCGATTCCAGAGTGAAGAAAGGGACGTCCCATGAGACACGCTTACTCCGGCCGTAAACTGAACCGCACCAAGGCGCACCGCCGCGCCCTGTTCGCCAACCTGGCGAATGCGTTGATCAAGCACGAGCAGATCAAGACCACGCTGCCCAAGGCCAAAGACCTGCGCCCCTACGTCGAAAAGCTGATCACTCTGGCCAAGCGCGGCACGCTGCACGCCCGCCGTCAGGCCGCCTCGAAGCTGCGCGACGACAAGGTCATCCAGAAGCTGTTCGGCGTCCTGGGCGAGCGCTACAAGACCCGCAACGGCGGCTACACCCGCGTGCTGAAGGCGGGCCTGCGTTACGGCGATGCCGCCCCCATGGCGATCATCGAGTTCGTCGACCGCGATGTCGACGCCAAGGGCAAGGACTCCGGCCCGGCGCAGAACGCCCCCGAAGTGACGGGCGAAGAAGCCGCGGTCTAGAACCGATTTCTCATCTTCCGATGACGGACAGGGCAGCCCGCAGGGGCTGCCCTTTTTCGTTGTGTCGCGGCCCGCAGGGGCTGCCCTTTTTCGTTTGGGGTTTTGCGCCGCGCCCCTTGGGTTGTGCGTCATTTCACACAATCGTGTGAACTGCCACCGCGCATCGGTCGGCGGCCCGTGAACTGTGCGGCCGGCGCAGACGTACCGCTAAGCTGACGGCACAGATCAGGAGGGGGAACTCATGATTACGCTAGGCTATTCGATTATCGCGCTGATGTGCCTCGTCGCGCTGTTCTATGCGTTCAAGCTGTGGCGCACGCACACTAATGCGCTGACGCTGATGATCCTGATTCCTCTGCTCTTCCTGTGGATCGACAACTTCGCTATTGCCGCCGGCCGCTTCGTGGGCGAGGGGGCGCTGATGACCGGCATGACGTACTTGCGCTTCTATTGGCACTGGCAGACGGTGCCGTTGCTGATCATCGTGGCCGGCATGCTGGCGCGCCGCGCGGGGTTCGGCTGGGCGCAGAATAAAATCGTCATGGGCGTGTTCTGCCTCATCGCGGTGTTCTTCATGATCGAAGATGTGCCCTACATCTGGCAGGTGACTTTCCAGCCCGCCTGCTACGGCGATACCCTGCGCATGGTCATCAACGTGCCCGCCGATCAGATTTGCGAAGGCACGACACCCTTCAAGCAGGCCTCGCCGTCGCCGCTGCCGGTCATCACCGTCAATCTGGTCCTCATGGTCGTCGGCTTCATGATGTGGTGGAAGGACAAGTTCCCCTGGCTGGCGCTGACATGCGTCTTCATGTTTGCCTGTGCGGCCTCGGGCCCGGCGTTGCCGGGGGCGGCCTGGACGCAGATTCTGGGCAACTTCGGCGAGCCGATCTTCAACGCCGGGCTGATCGCGGCGGGGTTCAGATACGCGGGCCGGGCCAAGGACGGAACGGCCGTGCCGTCTCCCACACCGGCTTGACATCCAGAGGGTCTGAAACCCCAGGTTTTCCGCCGATTCCCGAGGGGGGTGCGCATAGACCTCGGCAGGGCTATAAGCGGGGCTGGCCAAAGCACGCGGCGTTTCCCATGTAAGGGGGCGCCCGTCTGAACAGTTCCGGATTGTTGCCCATGCGCTTGTTGCCGCTCCGTTTCTCGCCGCTCCGTTTTGCCCGCCCGCTTTCAGTCCTGGCCGCCGTCCTGGCGGCGCTGGTCCCCATTCCCGCATCCGCCCAGGAGCCGGTGGTGCCGCGCACGCGCGAGCAGGTCTCGCTCACCTTCGCGCCCGTCGTGAAACGCGCCAGCCCCGCCGTGGTGAACATCTACACCAAGCGCGTGGTGCAGCAGCGCGTCTCGCCCTTGTTCAACGATCCGTTCTTCCGCCAGTTCTTCGGCCCCCAGTTCGAGCAGCAGTTCGGCGGCGGCCAGCGCGAGCGCATTGAAAACTCGCTCGGCTCTGGCGTCATTGTGCGCGCGAACGGCGTGGTGTTGACCAACAACCACGTCGTCGCCAACGCCGATGAAATCCGCGTGGTTATGTCCGACCGCCGCGAGTTCGAGGCCACCATCGTCGGCAAGGACGAGCGCACGGATCTCGCCGTGCTGCGCATGAAGCTGACGAATGAAACCTTGCCCGCGTTGGAGCTCGCGGATTCCGACGCCATCGAAGTGGGCGATCTGGTGCTGGCCATCGGCAATCCCTTCGGCGTCGGGCAGACCGTGACCTCGGGCATCGTCTCGGCCTTGGCGCGCACGAACTTAGGATTGGCCGACGTGCAATCGTTCATCCAGACCGATGCCGCCATCAACCCCGGCAACTCGGGCGGCGCGCTGATTACCTCCGATGGCCGCCTCATCGGCATCAATACGGCGATCTTTTCGCAGAGCGGCGGCAGCATCGGCATCGGGTTCGCGATTCCGGCCAACCTTGCCCGCAACGTGCTGTCGTCGATCCTCACCGAAGGTAAGGTGGTGCGCCCCTGGATCGGCGCCAGCGGCGCGACATTGGATAAAGACCTCGCCAAGACCTTAGGCATTCCACGCCCCGGCGGCATCGTCGTGCAGCGCATTGTGCCGGGCAGCCCGGTGGCGCGGGCGGGCCTGGCCGTGGGCGACGTTATTCTGTCCATGAACGGCAAGGACGTCTTCGATCAGGAAGAGTTCCGCTTTTTGCAGGCTTCCATTCCCCTGGGCCAGACCGCGAGCCTGGTCGTGAACCGCGCAGGCGAGCAGAAAACTATCAGCGTGCGCCTGGAAGCGGCCCCGGAAACGCCCGCGCGCCAGAAAACCACCCTGAGTGGACGCCAGCCCTTCGCAGGCTCCACGGTCGCCAACCTCAACCCCGCGCTCGCGGACGAGTTGAAGGTGGAATATACCCAGGATGTGGTTTTGATTTTGCAGGTGGCGGCGGGCACGGTGTCGGCGCGCATCGGCTTTCAGCCGGGCGACCGCATCATCGCGCTGAACGACGTTGACATCAAAAGTGTCGACGATCTGACCAAAGTGGTCGCCAAGCCGTCGGACGTGTGGGCCATCACCATCAGCCGCAACGGCCAGGTGCTGAAAACGACTATCGGAGATTAAGGACCGCGTGCCCGACCTGTTCGGAGAGACGGACCAGCATTTAGCCTCGAACGTGCCCGACGCGGCGCGCCCGTTGCCCGACCGGCTGCGCCCGAAAACGCTCGCCGACGTGGTGGGGCAGGACCATCTCTTGGGCCCCGAGGCGCCCCTGGGCCGCATGCTGTCTGTGGGCCGCGTGCCGTCGATGATTCTGTGGGGCCCGCCCGGCTGCGGTAAAACCACCATCGCGCGCCTGCTGGCGCAGGATACCAACCTGTTCTTCCAGCCGCTCTCGGCGGTGTTCTCTGGCGTGGCCGATCTGCGCAAGGCGTTCGAGGCGGCCGCGCAGCGCCGCCGCAAGGGGCAGGCGACACTGCTGTTCGTCGATGAAATCCACCGCTTCAACCGCGCCCAGCAGGACGGTTTTCTGCCGTTTGTCGAGGACGGCACAATCACGCTGGTCGGGGCCACCACAGAAAATCCATCCTTCGAGCTGAACGCGGCGTTGCTGTCGCGCTGTCAGGTGTTCGTGCTGCGCCGTCTGGACGATGCGGCGCTGGAAAAGCTTCTCGTCCGCGCCGAGGCCGCCATGGGCCGCGCCCTGCCGCTGACCGAGGCCGCGCGAGCAGCCTTGCGCGCCATGGCCGACGGCGACGGCCGCCACATGCTGACCCTGGCCGAGGATGTGTTCCTGCTGTCGCCGCCACCGCCCGAGCCGCTCGATACCGCGGCCCTACCCAGCATCGTCCAGCGTCGCGCGCCCGTGTACGACAAGGACCGCGAGGAGCACTACAACCTCATCAGCGCGGTGCATAAGTCGCTGCGCGGCTCCGACCCCGATGCAGCGCTCTATTGGGTCAGCCGTATGCTCGATGCGGGCGAGGACCCCACCTACCTCCTGCGCCGGCTCACGCGCTTTGCGGTGGAAGATATCGGCCTGGCCGACCCCCAGGCGCTGCAAACCGCCATCGCCGCCTGGGAAACCTATGATCGCTTAGGCTCGCCCGAGGGCGACCTGGCCATCGCCATGCTGGTCATCTATCTGGGCACCGCGCCCAAATCCAACGCCACCTATGAGGCTTATGGCGCGGCGAAGGACGCCGCCCGCAAGACCGGCTCGCTGATGCCGCCCAAGCACATCCTGAACGCGCCGACCAAACTGATGAAAAACCTTGGCTACGGCAAAGGATACGCGTACGACCACGCCACCGAGGACGCGTTCTCGGGCCAGCGGTATTTCCCGGACGAAATGGCGCGCGAAACCTTCTACCGGCCGCCCGAACGGGGCTTCGAACGCGAGATCAACAAGCGCCTGGAATACTGGGCGAAACTGCGGGCGCAGAAACAAGGCAAGGCGGAATAGGGACCGTGGCAGGCGTTCATCAAACGACGGTCGGCAAGGACGAAGCCGATATGCGCCTGGACCGCTGGTTCAAGCGGCGCTACCCGGCGCTGACGCACGGCCGCCTGGAAAAGCTGCTGCGCACCGGCCAGATCCGGGTCGACGGCGCACGCGCCAAGGCCAACACGCGCCTGGAGGCAGGCCAGACCGTGCGCATTCCGCCGCTGGGCACTGAATCGACGCAAAGCAGGAAGCCAAAGCCCGCGGGCGTCTCGCCCAAGGACGCGGCCTTCATCCAGTCGCTGGTGATCTACAAAGACGCCGACATGATCGCCGTGAACAAGCCCGCCGGGCTGGCGGTGCAGGGCGGCAGCAAGACCACGCGCCACATCGACGGCATGCTGGATGCGCTTCAGTTCGACGCGGCCGAGCGTCCGCGCCTGGTGCACCGGCTGGACCGCGACACCTCGGGCGTGCTGATCCTCGCGCGCAACGCCAAGGCGGCCACGCGCCTGGGCGAACTGTTCCAGG
>JAEUKM010000141.1 GCA_016793085.1 Rhodospirillaceae bacterium | reverse complement strand
ACAGCCTTCACGCCCGCCTTCAGGGCGCGGTCGCCCAGCACCTTGCCCACGGCGGCGGCGGCGTCTTTGCCGGCCCCCGACTTCACCTGGGCGCGCACGTCCTTCTCGATCGAGGAGGCAGCGGCCAGCGTCTTGCCGTCCGTGTCCTGGATGATCTGGGCGTAGATGTGCCGGCCCGAGCGGAACACCGACAAACGAGCCTGGCCGTTGGCCGACTTCTTCAGTTTGTAGCGGTTGCGCGCCTGGCGGCGGGTAAAGCGTTTTGCATTGGTGGTCATGGTTTTCGTCCCTGGGCCGTAACGGCCGATTACTTCTTCTTGCCTTCCTTACGCAGGATGGTCTCGTCGTTGTACTTGATGCCCTTGCCCTTGTAGGGCTCGGGGCCTTTGTGGGCGCGGATTTCAGCCGCGACCTGGCCGACGCGCTGGCGGTCGGCGCCCGAGATGATGATCTGCGTCGGGGTCGGGGTTTTGATGTCGATGCCGTCCGGCACCGCATACGTGACATCGTGCGAGAAGCCCAAGTTCAAGGTCAGCTTCTTGCCCTGAGCCGCGGCCTTCAGGCCGACGCCGTTGATGTCCAGGGTCTTGTTGTAGCCCTGGCTGACGCCCTTCACCATGTTGTTCACCAGCGCGCGGGTGGTGCCCCACTGCGCCCGAGAACGTTTGGAGTTGTTGGCGTTCTTCACAAAGAACTTGCCGTCCTTCACCTCGGCCTGAACGTCGTTGGTGATGGCGAGCTTGAGTTCACCCAGCTTGCCCTTCACGGTCAACAGCGAGCCTGCCAGCGTTGCAGTAACGCCGGTGGGGATGGTGACGGGGTTTTTTCCTACGCGCGACATAATCGTTTTCCTTAACCGAGGCCGACAGGGCCAGCCTTAGTTTCGTTAGAACAAGCTTCGTTAGAACACCTGGCAGATAATTTCGCCGCCGACATTGGCCTGACGCGCTTCGTGATCGGACATCACGCCGCGCGGCGTCGACAGAATCGAAATGCCGAGGCCGTTGTAGACCTTCTGCAGGTCCTTAATCTTTGCGTACACGCGGCGGCCCGGGGTCGAGACGCGCATGATCTGCGAAATCACCGGCTCGCCTTCGTTGTACTTCAGCTCGACTTTCAGCTCGTCGATGCCGGTGCGCGCGTTCACGCGCGAGAAGCCGCGGATGTAACCCTCACGCTCTAGCACACCCAGCACGCTTTCACGATGCTTCGAGGCCGGAACCATGATGCTGGACTTGCCAGCCTGCTGACCATTGCGGATGCGGGTCAGCAAATCGCCGATCGGATCGGATAGAGACACTGTCGGTCCTCCTTACCAGCTCGACTTGACCATGCCGGGAATCTGGCCTTTCGAGGCCAATTCACGCAGCTTGTTTCGAGCCATTTTGAACTTGCGGTACACGGCGCGCGGACGGCCGGTCAGCTCGCAGCGGTTTTGACGGCGGATCGCCGCGCTGTTGCGCGGCAATTGCGCCAGTTTCATCACGGCTTCGAAGCGGTCCTCGTCGGACGTCTTCTGATCCATGATGATGCTCTTCAGTTTCGCGCGGCGCGCGGCGAACTGTTTGGTCATGCGCTGGCGCTTCTTGTTGCGCTCGACTGTGCTTGTCTTCGCCATTGGGTTACTCCGCCCGTATCAATTCTTCTGGAACGGCACGTCAAAACCTTCGAGAAGCGCGAAAGCCTCCTCGTCGGTCTTCGCCGTCGTACAGATGGTGATGTTCATGCCCCGGACCTTGTCGATCTTGTCGTAGTTGATTTCCGGGAACACCATCTGCTCTTTCAAGCCGATGTTGTAATTGCCCTGGCCGTCGAACGCCTTCGGCGGGAGCCCGCGGAAGTCGCGCACGCGCGGCAGCGCGATGTTGACCAAGCGGTCCAGGAATTCGTACATGCGCGCCTTACGCAGCGTCACGGTGCAGCCGACCGGCTGGCCTTCGCGCAGCTTGAAGTTCGCGATAGCCTTGCGCGCCCGCGTAATCACCGGCTTCTGACCGGCGATGGCCGTCAGATTGTCGACGGCGCCTTCGATCTTCTTGCGGTCCTGCGAGGCTTCGCCGACGCCCATGTTGATGACGATCTTCGTCAGCTTGGGCACAGCCATGACGTTCTTGTAGCCGAACTTGGTCATCAGGTTCGGTTTCACGGTCTTTTCGTAGTGTTCACGCAAACGCGCCATAGTCGTTCGTCCTTGCTCTAGTCGATGACTTCGCCGGACCGCTTCGCAACGCGGACCTTGCTGCCGTCTTCGAGCGTCTTGAAACCGACGCGGGTCGGCTTGTTGTCTTTCGGGTCGGCGTGCGCCACGTTCGAGACGTGAATCTTCGCCTCACGCTCGATGATGCCGCCCTGGGCGGTCGTCGTCGGCTTCTGGTGACGCTTGATCATGTTGACGCCCTGCACGATCACTTTGCTGTCGCGCGGGAACGCCTTCAACACTTCGCCGGTCTTGCCTTTATCGCGGCCGGCCAAAACGACAACTTTGTCGCCTTTTTTGATTTTCAACTTGGCCATTAGAGCACCTCAGGAGCCAGCGAGATAATCTTCATGAAATTCTTGCCGCGCAGTTCGCGGGTCACGGGCCCGAAAATGCGGGTGCCGATCGGCTCGTCCTGCTTGCTGATCAACACGGCGGCGTTGCGGTCGAAGCGGATCGACGTACCGTCGGCGCGGCGCAAAGGGAACGCGGTGCGGACGATGACGGCGCGGTGAACGTCACCCTTCTTCACGCGGCCGCGCGGGATGGCGTCCTTCACCGAGACGACGATGACGTCGCCGACGGTGGCGTATTTACGCTTCGAGCCGCCCAGCACCTTGATGCACATCACGCGCTTGGCGCCGGAATTGTCGGCCACTTCGAGATTTGTCTGTTGCTGAATCATGTTTTTCGATCCTTCGAGAGAGAGGGTTCACACCAGGCAGAAGGCCTGGGTTACTTCGCTGTCTCCTCGATCAATTCCCAACGCTTGGATTTCGAGATGGGGCGGCACTCGCGGATGCGCACCACGTCGCCGACCTTGCGCGCGTTCGACGGGTCATGGGCCGCGTACTTTTTGCTGCGGCGGATGAACTTCTTGTAGATCGGGTGCATGATGCGGCGTTCGACGCGGACGACAATCGTCTTGTCCTGCTTGTCGCTGACAACCACACCTTGAAGAATACGTTTCGGCATCGGCTTATCCTTTCACTCGCAGATCACTTCGCGGCCGTGCGGCGGCGTTCGCCGAGCACGGACTTGACCTGCGCGATTTCCTTGCGCGTCTGGCTGACCTGGGCCGTATTGGTGAGCTGGCCCGACGCCTTCTGGAAACGCAGATTGAACTGCGCTTTCTTCAACTCGCCCAAACGGGTGGCAAGCTCGTCGTCGGTTTTTGCTCTGATATCCGCTGCTTTGGCCATGGCCATCTTCCTGTCGTTACTTAGCCGCCGATACGGGCGACAAACTTGGTCTTGATCGGCAGTTTCGCCGCCGCCAGCGCGAAGCCTTCGCGCGCAATCGCTTCCGGCACGCCGTCGACTTCGAACAGCATGCGGCCCGGCTTCACGCGGCAGATCCAGTATTCGGGCGTGCCCTTACCGGAGCCCATGCGCACTTCGGCGGGCTTGGTCGACACCGGCACGTCGGGGAACACGCGGACCCACACGCGGCCCTGGCGCTTGAGCGCACGGGTCAAGGCGCGGCGGGCCGCTTCGATCTGGCGCGCGGTCATACGCTCCGGCTCCAGGGCCTTAAGGCCGAAGGTGCCGAAGTTCAGGGCAAAGCCGCCCTTGGCGACGCCCTTGATGCGGCCCTTGAAAGCTTTGCGGTATTTCGTTCGTTTCGGTGACTGCATGATCGTTACTCGATAATCCTGGCTGCGGAGCCTGCGGCCGGTTTAAGTCCCTTTAGGTTCTGACCCGTTTAAGTTCGAGCGGGCGCAGTGTTTTCAGCCGAGCGTTTGTCCTGGGCCATCGGGTCGTGTTCCATGACTTCGCCCTTGAACACCCAGACCTTCACGCCGCACGTGCCGTACGTGGTTTTCGCCGTCCCCTCGCCGTAGTCGATGTCGGCGCGCAGGGTATGCAACGGCACGCGGCCTTCGCGGTACCACTCGATGCGGGCGATTTCAGCGCCGCCCAGACGGCCCGAGCAGTTGATACGGATGCCTTCGGCGCCGAGGCGCATGGCCGCTTGCACGGCGCGCTTCATGGCGCGGCGGAACGCCACACGGCGCTCGAGCTGCTGGGCGATGTTCTCGGCCACCAGCTGCGCGTCGATTTCGGGCTTGCGGATTTCAACGATGTTCAGGTTGACCTCGTTGCCCGTCATCTTCTGCAGATCCTTGCGGATCACTTCGATGTCAGCGCCCTTCTTGCCGATCACAACACCCGGGCGGGCGGTGTGAATGGTCACGCGGGCCTTCTTCGCCGGACGCTCGATGACAATGCGGGCCACACCGGCTTGGGCCAGGCGCTCACGCAGGTAATCGCGGATCTTCAGGTCTTCGTGCAGCAGCTTCGAATATTCGTTGCGGCCGGCATACCAGCGGGAATCCCAGGTCCGGTTGATGCCCAGACGCAGACCGATCGGGTTGACTTTCTGACCCATTAGGCACGCTCCTTGGCTTCGGTCTCGCGCTTTTCACGCACGATGATCGTCAAATTGCTGAAGGGCTTTACAATCTTGCCGACGCGGCCGCGGGCGCGCGGGCTGAACCGCTTCATCACCAACGACTTGCCGACGAATGCTTCCGAGACGACCAACTGGTCGACATCGAGCTGATGGTTGTTTTCGGCATTGGCGATGGCCGATTCCAGCACGCGCTTCACCTGGCGGGCGATGCGGCGCTTGGAGAATTCCAGTTCGGCCAGGGCCTTCTCGGCCGACTTGCCGCGGATGCTCTCGGCAACCAGATTCAGCTTGCGCGGGCTGGTGCGCAGCGAGCGGCCATAGGCGCGCGCTTCGGTGTCACCAACACGGCGGGGGGCTTTTTTCTTGCTCATGGCGCGTTAAGCCTTCTTCGCCGGGGCCGCGGCCGGGGTTGCCTTTTTGTCGGCAGCCGTATGGCCGTGGAAGTTACGCGTCGGCGCGAATTCGCCGAACTTGTGGCCGACCATGTTCTCGGTGACGAGCACCGGCACATGCTTCTGGCCGTTGTGAACGCCGAACGTGAGGCCCACAAACTGCGGCAGAATGGTCGAACGACGCGACCAAATCTTGATGACCTCGTTGCGGCCCTTGCCACGAACGGTATCTGCCTTCTTGAGCAGATAGCCATCGACAAACGGGCCTTTCCAGACTGAACGAGCCAATGATGCCTCCGTCCCTTAAGCTTTTTTCGCAACGTGGCGGCTGCGCATAATGAGCCGCTGCGTGCGTTTGTTGTTACGAGTGCGCTTGCCCTTGGTCGGCTTGCCCCACGGGGTGACCGGATGACGGCCGCCCGCGGACTTGCCTTCACCGCCGCCCAGGGGGTGATCGACCGGGTTCATCGAAACGCCGCGGTTATGCGGCTTGAAGCCCAGCCAGCGCATACGGCCGGCTTTGCCGAAGTTGATGTTCTGGTTGTCGGGGTTCGACACCGCACCCACCGTCGCGATGCACTCGGCGCGCACGATGCGCAGTTCACCCGAGGACAGGCGCAGCTGGGCGTAGCCAGAGTCCTTGCCGATCAGCTGCGCGTAGCAGCCGGCCGAACGGGCGATCTGGCCGCCGCGGCCCAGCTTCACTTCGATGTTATGCACGATGGTGCCCACCGGCATGTTCTTCAGCGGCATGGCGTTGCCGGGCTTAATGTCGGCCTGGTCGGCGGCCACGACCTTGTCGCCGGCCTTCAGGCGCTGCGGCGCCAGGATGTAGGCCAGATCACCGTCTTCGTACTTGATGAGGGCGATGAACGCCGTGCGGTTGGGGTCGTATTCCAAACGTTCGACGGTCGCGACCACATCGCGCTTGGCGCGCTTGAAGTCGATGATGCGGTACTTGTGCTTATGACCGCCGCCGCGGAACCGCGACGTGATGCGGCCCTGGTTGTTGCGGCCGCCGGTGTTGCTCTGACCTTCGGTCAGCGCCTTCACGGCCTTGCCTTTGTACAGCTCGCTCTTGTCGACCAGAACCGTTCCGCGCAGGGACGGCGTGACCGGTTTATACGTTCTCAATGCCATGGCTTAGAGCCCCGTCGTCACATCGATCGACTGGCCTTCGGCCAGGGTCACGATGGCTTTCTTCACATCGCTGCGGCGGCCCGGCAGGCCGCGGAAGCGCTTCACTTTGCCCTTGGTGATCGAGGTGTTCACGGCCGTCACGGTGACCTTGAACAGCGCCTCGACCGCGCGCTTGATGTCCGGCTTGGTGGCCGAAAGCGGCACGCGGAACATCACCTGGTTGTGCTGCGACACCAGGGTGGCTTTTTCGGTGATCATCGGCGCGCTCAATACGTCATAGAGCGCGGGCGCAATCGCGCCGTCTTTCGCCGCCGGGGCGGCTTTCTTTGCGGGTTTCTTGGTCTTGCTCATGACAGGCGTTCCTGCAGCTTCGCGATGGCGGCTTTGGTGAGGACCAAAGTGTCACGGCGGAGAATGTCATACACGTTCGCACCCTGGCTCGGCAGCACGTCCAGGCCCTTGATGTTGCGGGCGGCCTTGGCGAACGCGCCGTCCACCTCAGCGCCGTCGATGATCAGGGCCGAGGCCCAGCCCAGCTTCTTCACGTTGCCGGCCAGATCCTTGGTCTTGGCTTTCGCCAGCTTGGCTTCCTCGATCACGACCAGCTTGCCGTCCTTCGCTTTAGCCGACAGCGCCGAGATCAGGCCCAAACGGCGGATGGCCTTGGGCAGGCTGTGGGCGTGGCTGCGCACCACGGGCCCGAAGATCGTGGCGCCGCCACGGAACTGCGGCGAACGCAGCGAGCCCTGGCGGGCGCGGCCGCCGCCCTTCTGGGCGAAGGGCTTCTTGGTGGTGCCGCTGATCTCGCTCTGGGTCTTGGTCTTGTGCGTGCCCGCACGGCGCTTGGCCAACTGCCAGCGCACGACGCGGTGCAGAATGTCCTTGCGGACTTCAGCGCCGAACAGATCGTCGGGCAGGTCGACCGAGCCTGCGGCTTTTTTACTGGTGAGGGTAATGACGTCGCACTTCATGGCGCCTTAGTCCTTCTTCTCGGCGTCAGCGGCTTTGGCCTTCAGGCCCGCCGGCAACGGCAGCTTTTCGGGCAGCTTCTTCTTCACAGCGTCCGAAACCAGCACGTAGCCGCCTTCTGAGCCGGGAACCGCACCCTGCAGGAACACGAAACCCTTGGCGTCATCGACCGAGACGACCTTCAGGTTCTGCACGGTCACGCGCTCAACGCCCAAGTGACCGGCCATCTTCTTGCCCTTGAACACCTTACCGGGGTCCTGGCGCTGACCGGTCGAGCCGTGCGAACGGTGCGTCACCGACACGCCGTGCGACGCTTCCAGGCCGCGGAAGTTCCAGCGCTTCATGGCGCCGGCGAAACCCTTACCGATCGAGGTGCCCGTGACGTCCACGAACTGACCGGGCACGAAGTGCGAGGCGGCCAGTTCGGCGCCCACTTCCACCAGGTTCTTTTCGTCGACGCGGAATTCCACCAGCTTCGTCTTCGGCTCGATCTTGGCCTTGGCGTACTGGCCGCGCAGCGGCTTGGTCACGCGGCTGGCTTTACGCGTGCCGATGCCCAACTGAACGGCCGAGTAGCCGTCCTTTTCCGTGGTGCGCTGGGCAACCACCTGCACGCCGTTCACATCCAGAACGGTCACAGGCACTTCGTTGCCTTCTTGATTGAACAGGCGGGTCATACCCACCTTCTTTGCGACGAGACCCGTACGCATTTGCATCACCTTAGAGCTTAATCTCGACGTCAACGCCGGCGGCGAGGTCGAGTTTCATCAACGCATCCACGGTCTGCGGGGTCGGATCGACGATATCCAGCAGACGGCGGTGGGTGCGAATTTCAAATTGTTCGCGCGACTTCTTGTCGACGTGCGGCGAACGGTTCACCGTGAACTTCTCGATCCGGGTCGGCAACGGAATCGGACCCCGCACTTGGGCGCCCGTGCGCTTCGCGGTGCTGACGATCTCCTTGGTGGATTGATCGAGCACGCGATGATCAAACGCCTTAAGGCGGATGCGGATGTTTTGACTGTCGATCATGACGTTGTTTCCAGCGGCCTATTGCCAAACTCAGGTCTTCAAAAAGGGGCGCGGCATCCCTGCGTGGTGCGCGGGGATGCCGCGGTATTCGTTACTCGATGATGCTGGCGACGACGCCGGAGCCGACGGTGCGGCCGCCTTCGCGGATGGCGAAGCGCAAGCCCTCGTCCATGGCGATCGGCGAGATCAGGTTCACCTGCATGGCGATGTTGTCCCCCGGCATCACCATCTCGGTCCCCGCCGGCAGCTCGATCGTGCCCGTCACGTCCGTCGTGCGGAAGTAAAACTGGGGCCGGTAGTTCGAGAAGAACGGCGTATGACGGCCGCCCTCTTCTTTGTTCAGGATGTAGCACTGGCACTTGAACTTCGTGTGCGGCGTGATCGAACCCGGGGCCGCCAGAACCTGGCCGCGCTCCACTTCCTCACGCTTGGTGCCGCGCAACAGCGCGCCGATGTTGTCGCCCGCCTCACCCTGGTCCAGGAGCTTGCGGAACATCTCAACGCCCGTCACCGTCGTCTTCACCGTCGGCCGCAGACCCACGATCTCGATTTCTTCGCCGACCTTCACGATCCCGCGCTCCACACGGCCCGTCACCACGGTGCCGCGGCCCGAGATCGAGAACACGTCTTCAATCGGCATCAGGAACGGCTTGTCCTTCGGACGCGCCGGCTGCGGAATGTACTCGTCCACCGCCTTCATCAGCTCCAGGATCGCGTCGTGGCCGATCTTCGGGTCACGGTTTTCAAGGGCGGCCAGCGCCGAGCCCTTCACGATCGGGATCTTGTCCCCCGGGAACTCGTACTTCGTCAAAAGCTCGCGGACTTCCAGTTCAACCAGGTCCAGCAGCTCCGGGTCATCGACCATGTCCACCTTGTTCAGGAACACAACGATCGAGGGCACCCCGACCTGGCGGGCCAACAGAATGTGCTCGCGCGTCTGCGGCATCGGGCCGTCCGCCGCCGACACCACCAGGATCGCGCCGTCCATCTGCGCGGCTCCCGTGATCATGTTCTTCACATAGTCCGCGTGCCCGGGGCAGTCCACGTGCGCGTAGTGACGGTTCTGCGTCTGGTACTCAACGTGCGCCGTCGAAATCGTGATCCCGCGCGCCTTCTCCTCGGGCGCCTTGTCGATCTGGTCGTACGCCGTGAACGTCGCACCACCCGTCTCCGCCAACACCTTCGTGATCGCCGCCGTCAACGACGTCTTGCCGTGGTCAACGTGACCAATCGTCCCAACGTTGCAGTGCGGCTTATTCCGCTCAAATTTCTCTTTCGACATGGCTTACAGACCTGCCCTGATTGCTAAAGCTTCAACAATGTGTGCGGGGAAACGACGGTTGGAGCGGGTGAAGGGAATCGAACCCTCGTCGTAAGCTTGGAAGGCTTCTGCTCTACCATTGAGCTACACCCGCGCCTGACGGCGCCACTCCGCAGTATGACCGGCAAAAATGCCCGTGTCTCCGCCCCCACCCATGGCGTTCCGGTGACAGTCACCTGAAGTCCGCGGGCGAAGAATGGTGGAGGGGGAAGGATTTGAACCTTCGTAGGGCGAACCCGCCAGATTTACAGTCTGGTGCCATTGACCGCTCGGCCACCCCTCCACGGGACCCACGATTTTCCGAAGTAAAATCAAGGAAAACCAAGGGTAACAGGGCCTTCTCGCGCGGGCACGGAAGTAGGGGGTTCGCTCTGCCTTGTCAACGCCTAACAGGCGCGTTACTTGCTGCCCAAATTAGGAGCGTTTTCATGAATTCAAAAGGCCGCCACGGCCGCGACCGCCACGGGCACAAAGGCCCCGGCGGCAAGCATCGCGGGGATCAGCGCGGTCCCCAGCGCACGGCCCACGGCGCAGACCGCGCCAAAACTCACGGCGCAGACCGCGCCAAAGACCGCCCCAGGGATCGGGAGCAGCCCCACCGCCGCGACGGGCAGGCCGAGAAGCCCGCCGAAAGCCGCCGCGAAGCGCCGCACGGGGGCAGCCAAAGCAACGAAGTCTGGTTGTACGGCCACCACGCCGTCGCCGCCGCCCTGGCCAACCAGGAACGGCGCGTCCTGCGCCTGATGGCGACCAC
>JAEUKM010000135.1 GCA_016793085.1 Rhodospirillaceae bacterium | reverse complement strand
GGGGCGAGGCAAAGCCCCGGACCTGGCGTGTCCAGGTTCCCACGCGCCCACCCGTCTGATCATCGTAGATCTGCACAGTCACGTTGGCGGCGGTCGCATCGGTGTTGAAAAACCGCAAGAACGACGTACCGCCCGGGTTTTGCGAACCGAACACACCCGGCACGGCAATACCCGTCAGCGGCGTCTGGTTCATCAGATCCAGTGAGCGGTTGACATCGATGCGCGGGGTCGACCACGACCAGGCGGACAAGGTGGTGCTGATGCCGCCGGTTTTCAGCGCCGCTTCGATCTCGGCGGCTGTTGCAGTAGTTTTTGATGATTTCAAAATGGCGATAGCGCCTGCCGCGTGAGGTGCGGCCATGGAAGTGCCGGAGCGCAAGGTATAGCCGTTATTGATGTTCGCCGATTGCACGGCCACACCGGGGGCCAGCACGTCCACCAGCGCCGAATGGTTCACGCCCTGATCGGGTACGGTGATGATCACCGAAGATGTCGTAATGGCGGTGCTGATGCAGCCCGGAGGCGACACCTGGCCCACCTTGGCGTCGTTGCCCGCCGAAATGGTGGTCAGCACGCCTAATGTCCGCAGCGTGTCGATGGCGGGTTTGCGGATATCGCTGTCGCAGGCTCCGGACACAGCAGAACCTCCCAAGCTGATATTCACCGCCGCCAATCTGTGTGTGACGGCTTGCGAGATGGCGTAGTTCAGGCCGTTCAGCACCGCCGAGGCATATGAAAGCAAGCACGGCGTATCGCCGTCGCAGTCGGTAGAATTGTTCGAGAGTGTAAACACCTGAATGGGAATCAGGTTCGCGCCGTAGGCAACACCCCTTAAGGTGAACGAGCCCGCCGTGTCGTTGCCCGCGGCAATACCGGCTACATGGCTGCCATGGGTGCAGGCCGCGGCGGCAGCGCCCGCTGCGCAATTGCTGGCGGCCCCCACGGCAGTGGAGGACGTGGCGCCATTGGGGCACAAGGCCACATCATCCGTGCGTACCTTGGTGGAAAAGCAGCCCTCCGCGACGATCTTGCCCGCGAACATGTCGTGGTTGCGGTCAATCCCGTCATCGATAATCGCAATGCTCTGGTTCTGGCCGGTGAAGCCGCGCGCCCAGGCCTTGTCGACGCCGATGTACTTCACGGTGTTGGCTAGCTGCGCTTTCTCGGGGCTCTCGACGGCCGCGGCCGTCTCCGATGCGCGTTGGGCTTTTTCGGTGGCGGCGCTGGGCCCGGTCAGCGCAGGCGCGCCGTCCCCCACGCTATCCTTGCTGACGGCGACCTTCTCCAGCACCGCGGCGGGAAGTGTCGCGTGGCGGCGCGCCACGGGCTTGTCCAGGTACACGCGCTTCACGCCGGGCATGCGCAGCAGGCGTTCCAGCTTGTCGGCGTTCACACGCGCCGTCAGCATGGGCAGGTTTTCGTATTCCTGGCCGATGGCGATGCTGGACTGCGCCATGGCGGCCCGTAATCTGACCGCGCGACCGGCAATGGCCGTGCGGTTACGCTGGATACGCTCGCGCATGCGCGCAGGCGTGTTGGGTTCGCGAGCCGATTGCGCGAGGCCCGCCTCTTCGGGCGTATCGGCGGCGCTCTCAGGCACATCCATTTCCACAATGATGGCCGCCTGGCCCTCGCGGGCGATGGCCGCGCGGATTTCAGCCGTGTGTGCGTCGTCCTGGGCCTGAACCGGTGCGGCCCACATCAGGCCAACACCCAACAAAAAGCGCCTGCAAATTCGAATACAACCGATCACCGGAACACTCTGCTGGTCTTTCATCGCACTTCAGACAACCGACATAGATGCCGGGCCGGGCCATCCTTTGCCCGCCGGTGTTTCAGCGTACCCATCAGCCTTCAGGAAATCCTTAAGCGACCAAGCCCAAGGGTAGCGACAGTTTAGGGCATTCCTGTGGCTTGGGGCGTACTTTTTTTGCGGGGCCGCACCCTCAAGAAGGTTTGTTGTGCTTTGATGAGAAAGCGCTTTTCAGGCCCGCCGGAAAACGGTTCACTCGGCCTCAACCATACATTCTGACCAGGTCGAGGGGGACCGATGTCAAGCATTTCCGATGTTCAAGGCGGGTTAGGCAACGCGGCGCAAGACCGCGCGTTTTTCGGCCATCCCAAAGGGCTGTCCACGCTGTTCTTCAGCGAGATGTGGGAGCGCTTCAGCTACTACGGCCTCAGGGCCCTTTTAATTCTGTTCATGACCGCCAGCGTCACCACCGGCGGCATGGGGATGGACGTGGCGACAGCGGGCGCCGTCTACGGCACCTACACGGCCATGGTCTACCTGATGAGCGTGCCGGGCGGCTGGCTCGCCGACAAGGTGCTGGGCCAGCGCAAGGCGGTGCTGTACGGCGGCATCCTCATTGCCTGCGGGCACTTCTCGCTGGCCGTGCCCTACAACGGGTTTTTTCCGTTAGGCTTGGTGCTGATCGTGCTGGGCACGGGGTTGTTGAAGCCCAACATCAGCGTCATGGTGGGCCAACTGTATGCGACCGCCGACGAACGGCGCGATGCGGGTTTCTCCATCTTCTACATGGGCATCAACTTAGGCGGGTTCCTCGGGCCCTTGGTCACGGGTTACCTGGCGCAGGATGCGGGCTTCCGCGCCACCATCGAAAGCTGGGGGATCGATCCCAACAACGCCTGGCACTGGGGCTTCGGCGCGGCCGGTGTCGGCATGACGTTGGGCCTTATCCAATACGTGCGCGGCGGGGCCACGCTGGGCACGGCGGGTCTTGCGGCGGGCGGGGCAACAACACCGGAACTGGTCGCGAAATACCGCAGGCAGGCATTCATGTACGGCGGTGCTGCGGCGGCCCTCGTCATCCTTGCGGCGCTGGCCAGCACAACGGGGCTTCTTAACATCACCGCCATTCTGATCCGCGATCTTGCCGGTTATTCCTTGCTGGTTATCACCGTGGTGTTCTTCGGCATGCTGTTCACCGACAAGAACTGGACGAAAGAGGAACGCGGCCGGCTCTGGATCATCTTCGTGTTCTTCCTGGCGGCGGCGATTTTCTGGTCGGTGTTCGACCAGGCGGGCTCGACCCTCAACCTCTTCGCCGACCGCAATTCCGACAACACCATCTTCGGCTTTGCGTTCCCCAGCAGCTGGTACCAATCGTTGAATCCGCTGTTCATCATCATCTTCGCGCCGTTTTTCGCCCTGTTGTGGACCAGGCTGGGCGCGCGCCAGCCCTCCAGTCCCGTCCAGTTCGCCATCGGCCTTGTGGGTGCGGGCGTGGGCTTCTGGGTCATGGCGGTGGCGGCCCTGCGGTCGGGAGACGGTACGCTGGTCAGCCCCATGTGGCTGGCCATGACGCTCCTCATTCACACCTGGGCCGAGTTGTGCTTAAGCCCCGTGGGCTTAAGCTCCATGACCAAGCTGGCCCCGGCCAAGATCGTCGGCGCCATGATGGGAGTGTGGTTCCTGGGCGCTTCGGTCGGCAACTTTTTCGCCGGTCAGGTCTCGGCCTTCTACGAATCCCTGCCGCTGATGCAACTCTTCGGCGTGGTGAGCCTCCTGCCCTTCGTGGCGGGGGTGCTCATGTACATCTGCGCCAAGAAGATGACCGAAATGATGGGCGGCGTACGTTAAGCCGCCCTCACTCGGCGGCGTTGGCGGACTGTTCGTCGGCCGCCAGCGCCAGCGGCTCGAACTGCAAGGGCAGCATCGCTAAACCATGGGTGACGATGCCGCCGGTCCGCTTGATGTCGCTTACGGTCCAGCCCGGCTGCAACCGGATGTTGGCCAGGCGGCGCAGCAAGAGATCATAGGATTCCGCCAGCTCCTGGCGCGCGAGGGCCGCTCCGGCGCAGCTGTGTGTGCCGCCGCCGAAGCCCAGATGCGTTTTCAGCGCTGTGCGGTTGATGTCGAAATGCTCAGGGTTGGCGAAAGTGTCAGCATCGCGGTTGGCGGCCCCCCAGGAAACGAACACCAGCGCGCCCTTCTTCATCGCAACACCATGAAACTCTGTATCCTCCTTCACGGTGCGGAAGTTCGACTGCACGGCGGCTTCGTAGCGTAAGGATTCCTCGGCGAACTGCTCCACCAGTTTCATGTCGCCCCGGATGCGCGCTGCCACCTCGGGGAATTCCACCAGCCGCAGCATGCCGAGAGATAATGCGTTGGCGGTGCTGTCGTTGCCCGCGATCATCAGGGCCTCGCAGATGCCTAGTTGCTCGTGCTGCCGCAAGGGCATTTCTCCGGCACCGAGATCGATAGTGGCATGCGCAATGTCACTGAGAAGATCGTCGCGCGGGGCCGTTTTGCGCGCCTCGATTTCCCCCACCAGAAAATGCTGCAGTTCGGCCATCTGGCCGATGCAGTCCAACATCTCTGCTTCCGTCAACGGCGTGATCAGCGGGCGTACCCAGGCGTCCGACCAGCGCTTGAAGTCATCGATACGGTCGCGGTCCACGCCCAACAGATCGGCGATCACCAGCACCGACAGCCTCCAGGCGTAGTCGCGCACGAACTCGCAGCGTCCGGCGGCTTGAAATTCAGCGATCAGGCTTTCGGCCACGCGCCGGATTTCGCCGCGCATTTTGTGCACGCGCTTGTCGCGCAACAGCTTGGCCGTCACCGCGCGGTGAGCGGTGTGGCGCGGCGGGTCCATGGCGATGATCAGGGGCGTGCGGCCGAAGCCTTTCTCTTTCAGCAGTGCTTCCGCTGACGGGTAGAAGTTGATACTGGGCGCACCCTCGGGCTTGCTGGAAAAAATCTCAGGGCTCGCCAGCACATCGCGTACCGCCGCGTACCCCGTCACCAGGTATGTCTCACGCGCGCCGTTATTAACCGCGACAACGGGTCCATCGCCGCGGTGCGCGGCATAAAACGGGTAGGGGTCCGCCAACGTGGTGGGATCCAGAAACGGCGCTCCGCTTTCCGATGCCATGTCCCCGGATGTCATGCCTCATCCCTCGAAGCCGATGGGCAAAGCTTAACGGGTTTGGGGGTGGGTGGAAGCCACTCTGCCGGGCGGGCCCGAAGAGGTTTTTTGCGCCAAAAAGGAAGGGTGATGGTGGAGCTGAGCGGGCCGCCGGCGAACAGCGTGAGCCGGAGAAAAACCGATCCCGCCAGCGAAGGACGGGGTGATCATTTTGCTTAAAAAAGAGGGGTGATGGTGGAGCTGAGCGGGATCGAACCGCTGACCTCGGCATTGCGAACGCCGCGCTCTCCCAACTGAGCTACAGCCCCTTATCCATCAAAGGGTTAGGGTGGCCTTTGGGGCGGCGGTGAGGGTCGCGATTCTCCCGCCGGCGGCCGTCCTTGAAGGGCGCGGATACTTTATCGAAACATCTTGGAAGTCAAGCCGCGCAGCATGGCCATGAACGAGGCCGGGCCGTCCCCCGGCTGCAGCACATAAAGGGCCGTCTGGATGTCGGAGGGCAGGTACAGGGCGCTGTCCGGGCCCATGGCGAGGCCGTTGAAAATGCGCGCATCGGCGGGCTTGCCCAGGCTGGGCACGAACTGGGTTTGGTTCTGCGCGCCGACCGCCAGGTTCGTGGCAATATTGGCGCGCGCGCCCGTCGCGGGGTCCACGGCCACGATGGCGCGTTGTCCGGTCGCGACCACAGCGACGCGCTGATCGGGAAGCACGGCCACTCCTTCGGGCTCGTTCAGGTCGGCGGCGGCCACGTGCTGCTTGCCGGTGACGAGGTTCAGCGCGATCAACGTTCCTGCTGCCCGGTCGGTGACGTAGAGGATTTCACCCGCCAGCGCCAAACCCATGGGGCGCTGAAATCCATCGGCCAGCGCGCGCCGCGCACCGGTTTCATCCAGCATCACAATGCGCTTAGCTCCGGCTTCGGCCACCAGGATGCGCCCATCGTTTAAACCCACCACATCGTAAGGCTGGTTGAAACCAGCCTCATCGCGCAAGACATCGCCGCTTGTCGGGTCGATGACCAGCACGCGCCCGGTGATCCAGCTTGCAGCGATCAACAGGCTGCGCCCGCCAAAAACGGCATGAGACACCGTGGTGGGGTACGCGCGATCTGAGATTGAAATGACGTTTCGCAGCGCGCCCGTGGCCGCATCCACTTCGCGTATGCTCAATACGTCCGCGACATAGATACGCGGCTGTGCAGACGTGCCCGCGACGGCCACGCCGCCGGGCGCAGCCAGGTTCGCTTCAAGGGCCGCCAAGTCCAGATCGGCGCGCACCGCATCGCCGTCCATGACACTTTGCACATTGAACAATGGCCCCGGCGGCACGAGCAGGCGCGCTTTATAGGCCGCTTCGGCGGGGCCCGCGAAACACACAGCCAAGACAACAAAAGCAATACGAAGCATGCGGATGCGCCGTTTCAGTTTTTTCGTGGGGTGAACTTCAGCACGCTGTTATCGCCGTCGCAGGTGACGTAAATGGCCCCGCTTTTGTCGGCGGCCACACCCGTGGGCAGGAACACGGGCGCCGGCGCGCGGGTGATGAACGTGCCCACGGGCAGGTTCTCGGCAATCACCTGATGTGTGTCCCCATCAATCAGCGTGAGCCTCTTGGCCCCTACTTCGGCGACAGCGATGCGCCCATCGGGCAAGACAGACACGCCCTCGGGCTGGTTCAAGCCCTGCATCAGCGTCTCTTTGGCGCCGGTGGTCATGTCGATGCGGCTCAGCGTTCCCGTCGTGGCCTCGGCCACGATCACGCGACCGGTCTTGTCGGCGGCCAGGCCCCCGGGCCCGGCCAAGTCCGTCACCACGGTGCGCTTTTGCGGCGTCAGGCCCGGCGTCACTTTCACGATCTCCCCACTGGCGTATGCGCTGACGTAAATATCGCCCCCAGCGGTGATAACCACCCCCATGGGCTGCTTGAACTCTTTGATCGTATGCAATACGCGCCCCGAGGCCCTGTCGATCACCACCACCGTGGAATTCCGCACATTGGTGGTCACGATCAGGTTATCGCTGACAGCCACACTTGAAGCCGCCCGCGCGGCAAGGTCGAAGGGCAACTGCTCGGTGGCTCCATTGATGGGGTCGGTGAAGCGGTAGCCAAAGGGATC
>JAEUKM010000132.1 GCA_016793085.1 Rhodospirillaceae bacterium | reverse complement strand
TGCATTACCTCAGCCAGGGGCAGTTCGGTTTTGCGGCGGTGGGCGGCATCCTGCCTGAACCAGGGAAAATACTGCGCCAAGCCGCGCAGGCGGTTCCAGACAAACCAGATGTACGCGCCCGTCTGATCGGGCATCACCTGCGGCGCGTGTTTCTGTTTCATCTCGGCCAGGTCTTCACCTGTCATCATCATGATGCGGTTCAGCACAAGCCCCTTGGCGCGCGAGGGCGCCTGCAGCGTCATCTCCACCGCGATACGCCCGCCCAGGGACGAGCCCATCAGCACGCAACGGCTTACATTGATTGAATCAAGAAAGCGCCACATGGCGTCGGCGAAGTAGGCGAGATCGGGCTCTGCGATGCTGGGCGCGACAGAATCGCCCATGCCGAGAATGTCGGGCGCAATCACGCGCGTGTGCTTCGACAGTTCATTCAGCAGCGGCACCTGATGGCGCGCCGTGCCGGGACCCGGATGCAGAAACACAAGAGGCGCGCTGGCGTGCTCAAGCCCGCCTGACCAGTAATGCACCTGGCCTTCGGCGATGTCGGCGAATCCGCGTTTTACAGACATGAATCAGGGCCTTCACTGTGGTTTAATACAACTTATTCGTACATGTTTGTTTAATTTTATAACATATTGTTATTAAACATTTTTATCATAATAAAAGAACAAGACGGATACACTGTGTTCGCCTATAACGCTGGCATGACAGCGCTTCACGCATCGAGCCATCGTCCCGCGCAAAAACAGTCCCGCCGCGCCATCGTGCTGTGCAATCTCGGCGGCGCCGACGGACCCGAGAGCGTGCGCGGCTTTCTGTTTAATCTATTTTCCGACCGCAGCATCTTGCCGTTTCCGGCGTGGCTGCGCATTCCGTTGGCCGCGTTGATTTCCACACTGCGAGCGCCGCACACCCGCAAACTTTACGAAAAAGTCGGCGGCCGTTCGATCCTGATGGACGAAACCCGCGCCCAGGCGGCGGCCCTGGAAACCTTGGCCACCGAAGCGGGTTGGGATGTGAAGGTGATCATCGCCATGAATTACTGGCATCCCCTCCCCGCCGAGGCGGTTGCCGACATTCGGGCCTGGGGCGCGGATGAGGTGATCGTTCTGCCGCTGTACCCACAGTTTTCGACCACCACGTCGGGCTCGATCCTGGAGAAGCTGCGCGCTGAAGCGAAACATCAAGGCCTGACGGCGAAAGTGCATGCCCTGTGCTGCTACCCCAGGCTTGGCGGCTTTATCGATGGCATGGCCGATTTGATAGCGCCGGCGTTGACCCAAACCGTAGCGGCGGGCGAGCGCCCGCGCCTTCTGCTCTCGGCGCATGGTTTACCTGAAAAAACCATCGCATGCGGCGATCCGTATCAGTGGCAGGTGGAACAAACCGCCTCCGCAATTCACCAGGCGCTGATCGCGCGCGATGAACGCTGGCGCGATCTTGACGTGGTTGTCTGCTACCAAAGCCGTGTCGGGCCCGTGGCGTGGATCGGCCCGTCGACGGAATCCGAGATCGTGCGCGCGGGCGCCGACGGCTGCGCCGTGGTGCTGGCCCCCATCGCGTTTGTCTCCGAGCATCTGGAAACGGTTGTCGAGCTGGACGACGAACTGAAAAGATTCGCCGCACAAAACGGCGTGCGTCACTATCACCGCATCGCCGCCATCGGCCGCAATGCCGCGTTCATCGGCAGCCTGTTGACCCTGGCCGCCGCGGCGCGGGCGGGCGGCCACATTTGCTCCGACGGCGGTGCGCGGGTTTGCCCTGGGCGTTTTACCGCCTGCCCGCACCAGCACAGCGCTGCCGCGTAACCACCTGAGCCCCTCAGCGATTCATAAGGTTATGGGCGTCATATCTTTTTAATGAGAATAACTCTTATTTGCTATTGACGCTTTCGCTGCGCCCTAATATGCAATTGCGACTTACTCGCAATTAAAGATGGGGATTGGGCGGCCACATGAAGAACCTTCGCATCATCGCATCGCTGGGACTGGCGCTGATGGGCGGCGCGATTGCAGCCGGGTGTGCAGCGTCATCGGCCAGCGCCACCGCTGTGGCTTCAATCGCTGCGGCTTCGGTCGCAATACAGCCTGACACGGCCGCGACCGGGCGGCGCGCCTGCGCCCCGCCGTGCCGGCACCGCCCCTCAAGCCTGCGCTGAGCGCACACGAGGGCCGCATGTTGAAGCCGCATCCGTCGCCTCTTCGCCTCAGCGCAACGGCTTTAGCCCAGCGCACCATCAACACACTGTCGACTGCCGAACAGTTTCTGATTTCCGCGCTGCGCCTGTGGTTCCGGGCGCATGGTGAGGATGGAGCCTGTTGCTGCCGCAGTCTCCTGCGCAACGGCTTTCAGGCCGCAGGCCTGCTGGCCACCGAGTTTGAAGCGTTTGACCGTGCGTTGACGCTCATTCACGCGGGTCACGTCGGCGGCGTCTGGATCGAACCATTGCACGAACCGGTCATAAGCCACGGCGAACTGCGTTACTTGCGCATCCTGACCTGCTGCCAGCATGACCAGGTGGCGCAGGCTCGGCGCGCGCTGGCGGTGTGGCTGCCGCCGGCGGCCGTGCGCATCGCGCTGCCGCATTTGCAGCACTTTGCCCAGGCCTGCGCGCACGTGAACCTGACCCTGACGCCGGGCGGCCTTGAGGCTGTCAGCGAAGAGTCACGACCGGTCGTTATCGCTTTGCGCGCGCCCTCAGCCCGACTGCACTGAGGCGCGCACAAAACCAGCCCGGCTCACCCACACAACCGGCGCTGGATTAACCAGGCAGTGCGTGCCGCCGCAGACGTGACCCTCCTCATGTGTGCTGCGGCGCGCGCTGTCCTGGGACTGCCGAGGACGAATCCCCCTGTTCCCCTTGCGGGAACCACGGCCCCAACAATTTCTTTTCAACCTGCGGCGCGCGCCATGCCGAGATTGTGACCGGGCTACAGCGGCTGAAGTCCGTCAGCTCAGCCTAGTCCTTCATCGTCATCGCTTCGAACCACAAGCCCGACGAGCCCAGCGCGATGTTGTTCACCTTGCTGCTGTAGGCGTAGACGCTGGTGAAGTTCACAAGGAAAATCGTCGGCGCCTGCTCGTGCATCTGCACCATGATGTCTTGCAGCATTTTTTCGCGGGCCACCGGATCAAGTTCGGTGTTGCTGCGGTCGATCAGGGGTTCGATTTCGGGGGCGCAGAAAATCGTGCCCGGCTTGCGGCAGGAATACTGCTCGATGGCGCGGATCGTGTCATGGTACGAGGCCGCGTTCCAGGTGCCCGACAGAATATCGGCCCCGCCCCAGTCGCCCGTAGTGTACATGCGCACCCAATCCTGAGGCAGCACCGGGCGTAATTCCAGTTGCACACCCGCTTCGGCTAGGTCGGCGGCGACTTTCTGATAGATGGTGTTGGCCTCGGTGGGCCCTTGCAGACCCACGCGCGCCACCAGTTTCAGACCCTTTGCGTATCCCGCCGCGGCCAAGAGCGCCTTGGCCTTGGCGACGTCGTGCGGGTACGGCGCGATGTCGGGGTTATAGCCCGTCACACCGGGAATGGCGCCCTGGCC
Source organism: Rhodospirillaceae bacterium (assembly GCA_016793085.1). Classification (GTDB taxonomy): domain Bacteria; phylum Pseudomonadota; class Alphaproteobacteria; order Rhodospirillales; family Rhodospirillaceae. Next base: position 12,022 of record JAEUKM010000132.1, on the reverse strand, counting down.
GACAGCGTTGGCCGAGCCGCGCAGGATCACTTTTGCAATCGCTTCTTTATCGACCGCATAGTTGAGCGCCTGGCGCACGCGAATATCTTTAAGTGCGGGCCCCGCGGCGCCCGTGTTGCGCAAGGCCAGCGACATGATCTGCGGCTGGTGTTCGTTGTAGATGTTGAAGCCGTCGGCCTTCACCATCTCGACATCCTCGGGGCCTAAACCTTGTGCGATATCCACTTGCCGGCTGGTCAGCGCCTGCATGCGCCCGACCGGCTCCTTCAGCGGATAAAGCTCGACGCGCGTGATCTGCTGCGGCGCACGCCAGGATTTCGCGTAAGCCTCGATGATCGTTTTACCGGTGCCAAGCCCCCAGTCCTTTAGCATGTAAGCGCCCGTGCCGATGGGCGCTTGCGTAAACGCCTCGACGCCCATTTTTGTCCAGGCTTGCGGCGGCACCATCAGGATCAGCGTCATGCGTTTGGGCAAAACAGCATCGGTTTGGGTGGTGACGATATCCACCGTCAGGTCGTCGACCACACGCACCTCGGCGATGCCGCGCGCTTCTGTAGCGATCAACTGCGCCCGCGCTTCGGAGCTTTTGAGCCAGTCGAACACGAATTTCACCGTGCCCGCGTTGAAGGGCTCGCCGTTCGAGAAGACCACGTTGGGCCGAAGCTTGAAGCGCCAGGTGAGTTTGTCGATGGGCTCCCACGACAGGGCCAGGGCCGGCTGGAATTTCCCGCCGGGGCCGATGCGCGTGAGGCCGTCCAGAATCGTCGTGCGCGTGTGGCTGGCCGACTGGGCGATGGAGCCGTAAGGGTTGCCGAGTGCGGGCGGCAGCGAGGCCGAGGCGATTTTCAAAGTCGCGGCGGACGCGGGCTGGACCAGCAGGGCAGAGGCAATGACAGTGGCACGGATAAACGGCCCGGTCATGACGCTTTCAGTTCGGCTAAGCGCCATTCAAGCTGATCCATGCGGTCAGCCCCCCAGAAGGTTTCGCCGTCCAGCACGAAATAGGGCGCGCCCACCATGCCGTCGGCCACCGCATCATTCAGCGCCGTGATGACGGCGCGCTTGGCCGTGCCGTCGGCGCCTGCGGCCGCCACGGCTTCGGCGGTGATGCCCGGGATGTCGCGGCAGGCTAGCGCAACCTGTTCGGGCGTCACCACCTCTTCCCCGCGTCCGAAAATCGCCGACGACACAGCCTTGGCGAACCGGCGGGCCAGGGCCTCGTCCTGGGCTTTCAGATGCCAGAACATCAGGCGCGAGAACTTCACATCGGGCGGAAAATTTTTCGGGAGCGCACTGGGAAGGCCTGCGAACCGGCAGCTGCGGTCAAAATCATGTGCGAGGTATTTGAATTTCGCCGGAATGGTGGGCGGCGGCACGATGTTTTGCGCTTGGAACAGATGCCCTAGCGAAATCGCGCGCCAATCGACGGCGCGGCCGTACTTGGCCGCTAGTTCGTCGATCTTGTGAATCGCGATGTAGGAAAAGGTCGAGTTGAAATCGAAATAGAAGGTGATGGGCGCGGCCATGATTCCACCTTCCCTGTCTTCATCCGGCCAATGAGGCAACGGCCCGCCGCGCCATAACGCCGACCAAATGTGCGCGATACTCCGCCGTGGCGTGCATGTCGGTGTTCAGATCATCGGCAGGCACGGCGATGCTTTTAATCGCATCGGCGCTGAAGGATTTGGCGAGCGCCGCTTCCATATCACCGACACGGAACGCGCACGCCCCCGCTCCGGTAACAGCGACACGTATACCATTCAAGGTTTCCGCCACCATCACGCCCACCACGGCATAGCGCGATGCCGGATTGGGAAACTTGGCGTAGGCCGCGCGTTTGGGAATGGGAAAGCTGATTTTGACGATCAACTCGCCCGGGGTCAGCGCCGTTTCAAACAGGCCTTTGAAAAAGTCATCGGCAGCGATGGCGCGCGCGTTGGTGTGAACGGTGGCATTGAGCCCGACGACGGCTGCCGGATAATCGGCGGAGGGATCGTTGTTGGCGATGGAGCCGCCGATGGTGCCGCGGTTGCGCACCTGCGGATCGCCGATGGAGACCGCGAGTGAGGCCAGAGCCGGAATATGCGCACGTACATCGGCCGACGCGGCTACATCGGCATGGCAGGTCATGGCGCCGATGGTAAGCACGCCGTTCGCAACACTGATGCCCTTGAGATCGGCGATTCCGCTTAAGTCCAAGAGCGCACTGGGCCGCGCCAGACGCTGCTTCAGGGTCGGGATCAGCGTCATGCCGCCGGCGAGATAGCTGGCCTCGTCATCGGACGTGCGGCGCGTAACTGTGTCGGCAACGGAGGTAAGTTTGGCGTATTGAAAATCGTACATAACTTACGCGACCTTCACGCCCATGTTCTTCGCCCCCAGCAGCACGGCATTGACGATGCCCTGATAGCCGGTGCAGCGGCAGAGGTTGCCTTCCAGTTCCTGGCGCACGGTTTTTTCATCAAGCGCGCGGCCCTGATGGCGCGCGATGATGCCAAGCGCACTCATCACCATGCCAGGCGTACAGAAACCGCATTGCAGCCCGTGGCATTCCTTGAAGGCGGCCTGCATGGGATGAAGATCGCTGCCCGGGGCGACGCCTTCAATCGTCGTGACGTTCTGTCCGTCGGCCTGCACCGCCAGCATGGTGCACGATTTCACCGGCTTGCCGTTGAGATGCACCGTGCAAGCGCCGCATTGGCTGGTATCGCAGCCCACGTGCGTGCCGGTCAGGTTCAGCTTGTTGCGGAGGAACTCCACCAGCAGGGTACGGGCTTCCACCTCGGCGCTGCGCGAAGTGCCATTTACAGTCACCGTTACGTTCGTCATCTCAAAAATCCAACCACCACCAGGCCCACAACCATCGCCACGATCATCGCGCCGAAAATCCACACCACAGCCGTGCTGTGTTGCGGTTCGTCCTCTGATTTAACGTTAGCCGATGGTCCCGAAGGTGTCATGGCCGTTTGCGCTGTGTCTTCGCGCTCCGATTGTACCGGCGCCTTGGGTGTATCGGGCAGCAGCGCGTTTTCAGCCTTGGCCGCCGCCAGTTGCCCGAACTTGGCGAAAAAATCATCGGCGAGCTTCTTGGCGGTCGAGTCGATCAGCCGCGCCCCAATCTGGGCCAGCTTGCCGCCCACCGCGGCATCGACCTCGTAACTCAGAACGGTGCCACCCGGCGCATCGGCCAGCTTCACCTTGGCCCCGCCTTTCGCAAAGCCCGCCGCGCCGCCCTTGCCTTCCCCCCGAATGGTGTAGCCGTTGGGCGGGTCGATGTCGGACAGTGTGACGAGACCTTTGAAGGACGCCTTCACGGGGCCGATCTTGGTCGTGACCGTGGCCTCGATTTCAGTCGGCGATAGGCGCGCGATGGTATCGCAGCCGGGAATGGCGGCTTTCAGCACATCAAGATCGTTCAGCGCATCCCACACTGCCAGCCGCGGAACCGGGATTAGCGCTTCGCCCTTCATATCCATGCGGGGAATCCAGTCTTCGATGTATGCGGCGCGGGCATTGGTAAAATAGCCTTAAGCGGTGAAATGAGGTGCTGGTATAGGGTGCCGGGGCCGGTCTTTCAACGGAGCAGCCGTGAAATAGCGGCCTTACTTGGTCTTGGCAGCGCGGCCCTTGGCGATGGCCTTGCGCCCGAACTTGGCGCGGACCGCGTCCATGGCTTTCTCCACACCCACATGATGCTTGGGCCCGTCGGAAAACAGATCGGGCTGATCGGCCAGATGCGCATCGCATAAGCCTTCCGCGCCGATGCCGATGAGACGGTACATGGTGCCCTTGGCCTCGCGCAGCAGCATGGCCTCGCCCGCGCGGAAGATGAGTTCAGCCAGTTGGGTGGGCGATTGCAGGCGGTGATGCCGCGTGATGAGCTTGAACTTGGATGTTTTGAGCTTCAGGGCCACGGTGCGCCCGGCCAATTCGTTTTTCTTCAGGCGTTCCGAGACACGTTCGGATTGAATCCACAATTGCCGCCGCAGTTCGGCGGGATCGGCAATATCCGTCTCGAACGTCGTTTCCGACGAAATGCTTTTGGACTCGCGCTCGGTATGCACGCGGCGCATGTCCTGCCCATGGGCAAGATGAGCCAGATGCGCGCCCGTTTCGCCGTAACGCAGGGCCAGTTCCTCCTCGGGCCGGGCCTGGATGTCGCCGATCGTAAAAATCCCGTCGACTTTCAGCCGGTCGGCCAAGGCCGGGCCGACGCCGGGAATTTTGGTGATGGGCATGTCGTGCAGGCGCGAGACGGCATCGGCGCGTCCGATGACGGCGAAGCCGCGCGGCTTGTCGAGGTCGGAGGCGACCTTGGCCAGGAACTTGTTGTAGCTGAGCCCGATGGACACGGTGATGCGCACGACACGCTCGATCTCGCGCGCGACAAACGCCAGCGTGGCGGCAGGACTGCGCCTGAACAATGTCGAGGTCCCCGCCAGGTCCAGGAATGCTTCGTCCAGCGACAACGGCTCCACCAGCGGTGTCGCCGCATCGAAAATGGCGCGCACCTGGCGGCTGGCTTCGGCGTACTTGGCCATGTTGGGCCTGATGACCACGGCCTCAGGGCACATCTTCAAGGCCTTGAACATGGGCATGGCCGAGCGCGGGCCGTACCGGCGCGCGATGTAGCAGGCCGTCGACACCACGCCGCGCTTTCCGCCGCCGATCAGGACGGGTTTGTCAGCGAGGCTGGGATCGTCGCGTTTTTCGATGGCCGCGTAGAAGGCATCGCAGTCAATATGCGCCAGGCTCAATTCACCCAATTCGGGGTGCGATACCATGCGCTCGGAGCCGCAATGAGCGCACACTGTTCTTTCCTGGGCGTACTCGGCCAGGCAATCGCGGCACACGGAGACCGTTTTTTGAGAAGCGGCTGTAGGCATGGCGTCCACGGAGGATGGCCCATCAAGATAATGCATCAACCGAGCGGGGCAAATTCGTCCGTTTTCGGATATGGAGTATTCGCCTTATTCGCCGATTTTTAGGGCCCCTGGTGGTGACAAAGCCCGCTTCACGCCTTAGCTATCCAGGGTAACATCAGCGGGCCGCTTTAAGTTTTGTGGCCCTTGAGGGGATTTCAGCTTGAGCGATCATCCACACGGCGGCGGCGGACCCGGACGCTGGGGCATGCCCGACCGGCCCCGCAGCAAAAACCTGGCCTACCTGACGCGCACCTGGGGCTTCATGAAGCCCTATACGGGACAACTGACCGTGGCCGGGATCGCGTTGGTGATCACCTCGCTCGCCACCCTCAGCATCGGCGTGGGCCTGAAATTCCTGATCGACCGGGGGTTAAGCGCGGGTGACCAGTCGTTCCTGAATCTTGGCTTCCTGGGGCTGATGGGAATTATCCTGGTCATCGCCTTCGGCACCTATGCGCGCTTCTATTACATTTCATGGGTGGGCGAGCGCGTGGTCGCCGACGTGCGCAAGGCCGTGTTCGATCAGGTCATCAAGCAAAGCCCCGGCTTCTACGAGACCACCAAGACCGGCGAGATTCTCTCGCGCCTCACCTCCGACACCACGCTGTTGCAAACCGTGGTGGGTTCATCGCTGTCCATCGCGCTGCGCAATACTCTTAGCGTCATCGGCGGTGTCGGCATGATGGTCATCACCAACATCGAACTGACGGGCCTGGTGCTGCTGGTGGTGCCCGCCGTTGTGGTGCCGATCATCTGGTACGGGCGCAAGGTGCGCACGCTGTCCCGCGAAAGCCAGGACCGCGTGGCCGACGTGGGCTCCTACGGCGAGGAAACGCTGAACGCCATCCGCACCGTGCAGGCCTTCACCCACGAACGCCACGACACCAATAAATTTTCGAATGAAGTAGAGAACGCGTTCCTGGTCGCCATGCGCCGTATCTTCGCGCGCGGCATGCTGGGCTCGGTGGTGATCCTTTTGGTGTTCGGCGCCATTGCCGTAGTGCTGTGGGCGGGCGGGCGCGACGTGATTTCGGGCGATATCACGCCGGGCGATCTGTCGGCCTTCATTTTCTATTCCGTCACGGTCGCGGGCGGTGTGGGGTCTTTAAGCGAAGTGCTGGGCGATTTGCAGCGTGCGGCCGGAGCGACCGAGCGCCTGGTGGAACTCTTGGAAACCGACCCCGCCATCAAGGCGCCGGCGCAGCCCAAAGCCATGCCCGAGCCGCCGCGCGGCGAAGTGTCGTTCGAGAACGTCACGTTCCATTATCCGTCGCGGCCCGATACAGCGGCGCTGAATGGACTGTCTCTGGCGGTGAACCCCGGCGAGCACGTGGCCCTGGTGGGGCCGTCGGGTGCGGGCAAAAGTACCGTGTTCCAGCTGCTGTTGCGCTTCTACGATCCGCAATCGGGCACGGTGCGTATCGACGGCATGAATCTGAAAGACGTAGACCCGCGTGAAGCGCGCAAACGCATCGGCCTGGTGCCGCAAGACCCGGTGATCTTCGGCTCATCGGCGCTAGAGAACATCCGTTACGGCCGCCCCGAAGCCAGCGACGATGAGGTGCGCGCCGCCGCCGAGGCCGCGCAGGCCATGGAGTTCATCGCCAAGCTGCCCGACGGCATGAACAGCTTTTTGGGCGAGAAAGGCGTGCGGCTGTCGGGCGGGCAGAAGCAACGCATCGCCATTGCCCGCGCGATCTTACGCGATCCGCGCGTGCTGCTGCTGGACGAAGCCACCAGCGCGCTCGATGCCGAGAACGAGCGGCTGGTGCAAAAGGCCCTGGAGCAGCTGATGGTGGGGCGCACCACCATGGTGATCGCGCACCGTCTGGCCACTGTGGTCAGCGCCGACCGCATCGCCGTGATCGATGATGGCCGCCTCATCGACACGGGTACGCACGACCAATTGCTACGATCAAACCCGCTGTACGCGCGCCTGGCGGCGCTGCAATTCTCGGCCGATGCGGGCTTAGGGGTTGGCATGAGCCAGGCGGCCCAATAAGGGCCAAACTCATCAGGCGGTAAATCGCAGAAACCGCTGGTTTTATAGGTAGTTATTGCCGCAAAAGCCCCTTTACTTGCGATCAGTTTCCAAGGGACAATCTTGGTCAGCGTGGGGAATGTCCGCGCCACAACCGCATCTGGTCCGGCCCGAAACGCCCATCCATCAATGCCCGCCAACCTTGGACTCAGCCACGATGCCGACCTGAAGCGCCTGAAACTGCTGTCGATGGCGCTGCGCATCGGCAGTTTCGGCTACTTCATCCAGGATGTGCTGCTGAACCGCGTGACGTGGTCGGCCGAGACGTACGACATCTGGGGCATAAGCCCAAGTATCGGCCGGCCGAGCCTTGAACTCATCAACAAGAGCTTCCACCCCGAGGACTACCCACGCCTAGCCGAAATCGAAGCGGACACGTCGTGGACATCAAAGGTCCTCAATTTCCGCATTGTCCGCCCCGACGGCGAAGTGCGCTACATCCAGGCGCATATCGAACGGGAATTCGACAACATGGGCGCGCTGGCGCTGGCCTACGGGATTTTACTGGATAACACGGTCAAGCTGCGCACCGAGCTTGCGTTGCAGTCCAGCGAGGCGCGGCTTACGTCCCTGTTCGAGACGACCGGCGCAGGGATGGTGATCACGGGCCCGCGCGCTAATATTCTATTCGTCAACAAGTCTTTCGCCAATTTGCTCGGGTATGAACCTTCGGAACTGTTGGGCCGGTCGATCCGCTCGCTGTCGCCGCCCGACACCAACGATGCAACGTTAGAAATGGTGCGCGCCATGCGCGCCGGCGAAGGCCTAAGCCGCGATGTCGAGAAGCCCTATTTGCACCGCGACGGGCACATGGTGTGGGTGCGCCTGACCATCAACATTCACACCAACTTCAATGGCGATGAAGAATTCATCGGCATCATCCAGGATTTAAGCGAACGCCACCGGGCCGAAGAACGCCTGCGCGACAACGAGCACCTGCTGAACGCCGCCCAAACCATCGGCATGATCGGCCACTGGGTGTGGCACATGGATACCGGCGTAATCGAATGGTCCGAGGAGATGTGTCGCATTGTCGGATACCCGCCCGATGACCGCATTTTGCGCGGCCACCGCATGGAAAAGCACGTTCATCCCGACGATGTAAAAGTGTTCCGAAGCATGCTGGACCAGATTCGCGACGGCAGCCCGGCGCAAAGCCACGAGTTCCGGCTGATCCGCGTCGATGGCGAACTGCGCACCGTCATTGGCCGCGCCATGCCTATCCACGCCACCACCGGCCGCGGCGAACGGCTGATCGGCACAATCCAGGACATCACCGAAGCCAAGGCCCGCGAGAACGCCCTGCGCCGCGAGAGCGTAAAGGCCGAGGCCGCCAACCGCGCCAAGACCTTGTTCCTGGCGAACATGAGCCATGAATTGCGCACGCCCTTGAACGCTATTCTGGGTTTCGCCCAGCTTTTGTCCATCGGCACGCGCGGCGGCCTGAACGGCGACCAGAAGGAATACGTGAACAGCATCATGCGCGGCGGCGAGCACCTGTTGCGCCTGATCAACGACGTGCTCGACCTGTCCCGCATTGATAGCGGGCATTTGACGCTGTCGTTCGAGCCTATCAATCTGCTGAACGTGACCCAGGACGTGCTGCAAAGCTTCAGCCAGCAGGCGGCGGCGCGGTCGATTTCCCTGAACGCCGTGTCCCACGGCGGCGCGCCCGAGATCGTCAGCGCCGACCGCGTGCGCCTGACCCAAGTGCTTGTGAATCTGATTTCAAACGCAGTGAAGTTCAACCGCACAGGCGGCGAGGTATGTGTGGACATTACCGCCGTAAACGAACAGCACGTCAGGCTGGCGATCAGCGACACGGGGCACGGCATCCCACGCGACCGTCATAATGAGGTGTTTCAGCACTTCAACCGGTTAGGGGCCGAATCGCAAGGCATTGAGGGCACGGGCATCGGTCTTGCCCTGTCCAAACGTCTGGTGGAAGAGATGAACGGCGCCATGGGCTTTGACAGCGAACCCCATGTGCGCACCACGTTCTGGTTCGACCTGCCAACCACGGCGGTCCACACATCGCCGGTGCTGCGCGCCGCGCAATAAGGCCAGACCCTAATCATCCCAACGATTTATGCGCCGACCGGCCTTCACCGCGGCGCGGTGTTTTTTCTTTTTCAGGTGGCGTTCCTTGGAGCCTCGGGTGGCTTTGGTCGCAACCCGCTTCTTGGGCACAAAGGCAGCTTTTACAATCAGCTCGACCAGCCGCTTCACCGCCTCGTCGCGGTTGCGCTCTTGGCTGCGGTGTTCGTTGGCGGTAAAGACGATGACGCCGTCCTTGGTGGCGCGCTTGCCCGCCAGGATGATCAGCCGGGCCTTCACGTCCTCGGGCAACGACGGCGAGGCGGCCGCGTTGAACCGCAACTGCACTGATGTGGATACTTTGTTGACGTTCTGGCCGCCAGGACCGCCGGCGCGGATGAAGCTCATCTCGATCTCGGCGGGGTCGAGCGACAGGCGGTGTGTGACGGGAATGCGCTGTTCGGTCATGGCATCATTAAAGAGGCTGTTAAAAGCCGGCTTATTACTCTAGATCGACCCTAAACAAAAACCGGTTCAGTTATATAAAGCTTCGGCCATGACCGACACCCCCCAGATGATCGCCCCTGAAATGACCTTCGCGGAGCTGAAGGAGAATTTCGGGCTGTTCGACGAGTGGGATGACCGCTACCGCTACATCATCGACCTGGGCCGCAAGCTGCCGCCGTTCCCCCAAAGCCTGCAGGTTGACGAGACCAAAGTGCGCGGCTGCATGAGCCAGGTGTGGCTGGTGCCGGGCCATGCCGCCAACGACAATACGCGTTTTGCTTTCGCTGCCGACAGCGACGCCCACATCGTCAAGGGCCTGATCGCGGTGCTGGGCATTCTGTTTTCGGGGCAGCGGCCCGAGGATGTGGCCCGGATTGACCCGGAAGAAGCCTTCCGCGTGCTGGGGCTGGACCAGCACTTAAGTCCCAGCCGCCGCAACGGACTGGTGGCCATGGTCCAGAAGATCAAGCAGTACGCGGCAGCACAGGTTGGAAAGGGTTAGACTCTTCGTGTGGTCGCATTTTCCACGCCAAGCGCCCGGGCGTGAAAACGCCCGAGACAAAATCTGGCGGCACAGCCGCCCCCGCTTCTCGGGGAAATGCTCCTAGCGCTTCGTATCCGCGAACAGGCGGCGGTCGAGCTTCTTGATGAACTGCCAGGGGTCGGGGTCGGGTTTGCCGAACAGGAAGCCTTGCACATATTCCACGCCGCAATCACGGACGAATTCCAGCGTTTCCTTGCTGTCGACCATCTCGGCGATGGTTTCCACTTCCATGGTCTTGCATAGCGTGGTCAGCGCTTTCAAGAAGGCGCGGCCCTTGGGCGCGCTTTGTGCATTTTTCACCGCAGAACCATCAAGCTTCACCACGTCCACTTCCAGCACGCTCAAATACTGGAAGCTCGCCGCACCGGCCCCGAAGTCGTCCAGGCAGACGTGGAAGCCGCGGCTGCGTAAGCTTTGCACGAAGGTATTGGCCTTCTTCAAGTCGGCGACGCGCGCGGACTCGGTGATCTCGAACACCAGGAAATTGCGCAGCCAGGTATCGGCGTCCAGCAGCGCGTGCAGTTCCTTGGCGTACTGCGGATTGTCCACCGACATCCCCGAGATGTTCACCGCCAACGATACTTTGTCGCCTTTGTGTTTTCTCAGCCACTCGACGCACTTGCGCGCCATGGCGATATCGAACTCGTTGATGAGCCCGGTTTCCTCGGCGAAGGAAATATACTTGTAGGGCGACTGCTCGAAGTTGCCGCCGAAACGCACCAGGGCCTCGTAATGGTGCACGGCCCCCGTGCGCACATCCAGAATCGGATGGAACGCCACCTGGAAATCCGAGACACCCACCAGCGAGCGGAAGGTCTTGAGCGAGTTGACCGCTTCCTTCACCAGGTTGTTCATGTTCTTGGCGATGTCCTTGACGTTGAACTTCGCCCCGGCCTGATCCTTGAAGTGGTTGATGGTGTAGACAAGGCCCTTGGTCAGGTCTTCTTCCGAGATCGAGCCGACATCGACATCCAGCGTGCCCGCTTGCACGTCGATGCCCTTGCCAGTGGGGTCGAAGGCACGCGTGGCTTCGGCGATTTTCGATTCCAGCGCCTTGACGTCGAGGCCCTTGTCGTGAACAACGCCGAACTTGCCGTCGCCGATCTCGCCCGCTGAATCCCCGTCCACCGAATTGGCGCGCAGCGTCGTGCCTACCGTGTTCAACAGAACCTGCTTCTCGTCGGGCGGCAGCGAGTCGGCGAAGGACTGGAAATTGGGGAGATTGACCAGTGTCATCTCCACCGGCTTGCCGCCCTCGCTGTCTTTCAGTTTCTTGGCGGCCAGTTCTGTGAAGGAATCGCCGGCCATCAGGCCCGTGTTCTTGTCGCGGTCCTTCGTTTCGGCCTGGCCCTTGGCATCGACCTTGGCCGAGGTACGCATCGCAATAAAGTAATGGTCTTTCAGATCGGGCAGCATGTAGCCCGCGGTGATCAGCGGCAGGGTCGTACCCTTGTCGCCCACCAGGCGTACACTAAGGTTGTCGATGCGGCCCTTGCGCGCGGTGACTTCCAGAAGCTGATCGAGCAGCACCTTGTCCTTGGGCGAGACCACATCCATGAAATTGCGGCCGATCAGCTTTTCGGGCCCGTAGCCCATGAGCGGATTCAGCGCGCCGACGGCAAACAGCACTTTTTTATTCTGATCAAGCTCGATCAGAATATCCGCCCAGCAAAAGGCGAAAGCTACAAAACGCTCGCGGTCAGACGTCATACAACGGTTCTTGAGGTGGTCTTGAAGGATGGCTCTTTCGGGGCGGCGTCCCGGTTGTCCGGCTTATATGACAATCATTAGCGGTTGATGCCACGGCACTCAAGAGCGCTGAGGGCGGCCGTGGGCGAATCGGCTGAAAGGCCGTGCTTGGGTATATCTTTCCTGGCTATAATCGAGGGACTTTTGGCTCGCTTTGACTTAACAATCCTTCACATTGACGCCTGTTTTATGGTGATGCTAGGCCGTACCGCCGCTTTC
>JAEUKM010000044.1 GCA_016793085.1 Rhodospirillaceae bacterium | reverse complement strand
TTCTTTGCCGGTGGAGATGGCCCCCTTGGGGTCGCCGATCTCCTGGGCGGCAGCACTTCCACCCAGCGCCAGCGCAGCCAGGGTGAATCCGAAACGACACATGCGCATGCTGTTCATGGGTGAACTCCGTTGATGGCCTCGCCTCATACGCAAACCGCCGCCCGTTGCCGGGCGGCGGTGGTGATTTTTACCGTTACTGCTTCGCCGGTTCGGCTGGCGCCGCGGCAGGTGCGGGAGCCGCCTCGGCGGGCTTCGGATCATCCTGCATCGGCAGGCCCCATTCGGGGTTGAACAGGTTGGTGGTACCGATGCCGAGCGCGGAAGCGTCCATCACGAACGTCTTCAAACCCGACATGAAGCCCGGCCCGGTGGAGCGGGCGAAGGCTACTTTCTTGCCGTCCGGCGACATCGACGGCAGACCGTCGAAGCCGTCATGGAAGGTGATGCGCTTGGGCGGCGTGCCGGCCAGGTCACCCAGGTAGACGTCCCAATCGTTGGTGTCCTTGTTGGTGACGCGGACGAACACATAATGGCGGCCGTCCGGAGCCGGGAACGGCGCCCAGTTCATGTCGCCATCGTAGGTGTAGCGGCGCCAGTCGGTGCCGTCGGTCTTGATGGTGAACACGGTCATGGGTGTGGGCCGGATCTTGCCGTATTCGCTGGCGCGCCAGGCGCGGAACATGATGCGGTCGTCGCCCGGCAGGAAGAAGGGCGCGCCTTCCTGCCAATCGCCGGTGAAGGTGATCTGGCGTTCGCCGGTGCCGTCGGCATTCATGATCCACAGATCCATCTTGCCGTCGATCTGGCGGCCGAACACAAGCTTGGTGCCGTCATGCGACACCGACACTTCGGCTTCGTAGTACTTGTTGTTGGTCAGGCGTACCGGGTTCTTGCCGTCGATGTCGGCAATGTAAAGCTCGGCCCCTTGCGGGTAGTTGTTGGAGTCCGACCAGTTGCCGACAGGCATGTCGATGTTATCGCGCGTGGAGGTGAACACCACTCGCTTGCCGTCCGGGAAAATGTACGAGCAGGCGTCCTGGCCCTTGTCGTTGACGCGCTGCACGAAGGTGCCGTCATCGGCGAAGACATAGGTCAGCGCGCCGTTGGTGCCCATGGAGGTTTTCACGGCATCGGCATCGCGCGTCTGCGCGATCATCATTTTGGAATCCTTGCCGTAATAGGCTTCGGCCGCTTCCGGGATGTTCGGAATCATGGTCACGGGCAATTCGGTTCCCGTGGTGATGGGCGCCATGGCGGCAGCGCGCTGCTCGAGGCTCATGCCAGCCAGCGGATTGTTGGCGTCAACCTTGGGTGCGGCGGGCTTGTCCTCGCCGCAGGCAGCCAAGGCCAGCGCCGCGACGGTAATGGCGGCCATAGTTGTCGTTGTACGTTTCGGTGTGGTCATTCACTCCCCCTGTTCCGATCAGGCGCCGACGTGCGCCCGAAATGACGGCGGTGAGTTTCGGTGCCCCGGCACCCCTTGGCAAGACCCTGAAATTAAAGGCCGATAGAATACATTTCCACGTGCGCAGATTTTTCTAGGGCCGCGTGCAGTGCGGCGAACAAAAATCCGGGGAAGCGTTCTATAAAATGAACGTTTTAAGACGGCGACTTTTCGGGCGCCGCAACAGTCGTCTTGCCGGGCGCGGCTTCAGGTGCGACTTCCACGTTTGCAATGCGGCAGCTTTGCCGCCCGAAGGACATGCCGTTGTAAACCAGTGTGGCGCGGGTGTTGCTGCAGATATCGCCCGCGTAGACATCGGTGAAGCCAATGCCGTTGGCAGAATCGAGATCGGGGCAGACGCCCGACAGCGTCAGCAGGAATTTCGCGCGGCGCGTCTCGACCATCATGCTGTTGCGCTTCTGATACTTGAAGTTCAGCACGTCGTCGGGGTCAAAGCAGGCCTTATCGCTTTTCACGGTTGCGGCAGCGGTTTGCGCCGGGCCGTCAGCAGCGGTAGCGCAACCACTTAAGACAAGGGCCGATAGCAGCAAAATCGCAAGGCACGTATACGGGCGCGGGGTCATGGCGTGATCCTCCCGCCGTTCAGGGCGGCATCGGGCGTTGCCCAAACATATGCCCCCGAATTATGGCCTGACCGCGGCAAAGGCGTTGAAGGGAAATTACTGTTTCATTTCAGGCGGAGTGGTGTCGAAGAAGCGGTGGATCAGCCAGCGCCCGTCGGCCTGCTTTTTGAACACCGTGAGGTTGGTGCGCCGCTCAACGAACGGCGGCGGGGCGGCTCCGTCGCGGCCTTTCGCCCCCGGCCGCGGGCTGCCCTTCAGTTCGTTCTCGCTGATCATGGTGGCGGTATCGCCCGAGATATCGACGTTCAGCACCTTGGACTGCGAGTCCATCAGATAAACGCGCATGGCGGGCTCGAAATAGGCCGCGATGGCCGCGCGCCCCACGGCAGCGGAACGGCGCGGCGACACATGCCAGGCGTCCTCGGTGTAGTTGGCGGCAACGCCATCGATATCGGTCTTGTTATAGGCATCGATCATGGCCTGCTTGCGGGCGCTTAAAAGCTTTATGTCTTCCGCTGTGCCGCCTGTGACAGTTTGAGCAAAAGCAGGCATGGACAGCACCGCGATAGCGGCGCAGAGAACGATCAAGCGCACGGAAAAATGCTCCTAAAGTTTTTCCAACATCTCGAAGGCGGCGCGCTCGCCCGATTCCAGGGCGCCTTCAAGCCCGCGTGTGGAATCGGCCGTGTGCTCGCCGCAGAAGTAGACGCTGTTATAGGGCGCGGCCATCTTGTCTTTGAACTTCGCAATCATGCCTGGCCGCCAGTAGGCGTACATGCCCCCGGCGTAAGGGTCGTTCACCCAGCTCCAGGCGCGCTCCATCTTCACCTTGCCCTTGGCAGCGGGGCGGATGCGGTAAAAATCCTCCATATAGGCGGCCTGGGCGGCCTCCATCGGCAGGCGGTTGAGGTGCATCGCCTGCTTGCCGGTCAGGAAGACGTAGAGGCCCACAATATCGTTGCCCTCGCGCATAGGCGACAGGCGGCCGACCGTGGAATCCGACCAGATGCCGATGGGCATGCCGTCGGCCTCCCAGAATTTGCCCTTGATGGACACATACGCGTGCCAGCACGTCCCATATGGCATGGTGTTGACGGCTTCTCCTTGCGCGCCCGTAAGGCCGGGATTGAACCTGACGAAACGCAAGGCCGAGAACGGCAATGACATCAGCACCGCCTTGCCCTTGAAGGTGCGCCCGTCGCCAGAGATCACTTCGGCACCGTCTTTGCTGGCGTTCACCGCGGCCACGGGCGTTTTGAGGAAAATGTCGCCCTTTAGCGACTTGGCCATGGCCTTGGGCAGGCTTTGGTTGCCGCCCTCGAAATCCCAGAAGCTGGGGGCGTTCTGCTGCATCTGGCTGCGCGCGAAGTTGGCGACATGGAACATGTGCACGCTGGAAAGATCATAGGGCGTGTGCCCATAGCCGGGGTTGGCGCCCAGGCCCAGCGCGATCTCGGCATCGGAATGACCCTTGGACTTGAACAGATCGTAGAGCGAGGGATCGAAGGTGTTGAATTTCGCCTCGCGCCAGGATTCAAGATCGTCGAAGGTGTGGTAGCGGTCGAGCATGCGGAACCGGAACCCATCGGGCGTCATTTTTTTGTCGTCGCCCTGGAACGGATTGAGCGCGTGCCCGGGCCAATCCTTGCGCAAGATCGTCTGGCCCTGGATGTTGTAGATGAACGACATGAGATCGCCGCCGCCCCCTTGGGCGGGGCTGCGTTTAACGCCGAGACGGTCGGCCCAATCGATGAAGCGCGCGTACATGGAGCCCACCGACGACCCCCCGGCTTCGGGCGCGCCCGGCAGGTCGGTGAAGGTGTAGCAGCGCCCGCCCACCCGGTTCTTGGCTTCCACCACCACGACGGACTTGCCTTGCTCTTCCAGGATGCATGCGGCGATAAGGCCCGAGAGCCCCGCGCCGACGATGACCACGTCGGCCTCTTTCGTCGCAGCACGCAAGGGCCGCGCCGCCAATGCGGAAGACATAAGCGCCGCGCCGCCCATCAGCTTCAGCGAGGCGCGGCGGGGAAGTGTCCGGGTGGTCATGGTCTATTCCGATTCGACCTGTTGAATGATGACGCGCCCGCCGTCGGGCGACAGCACGGTGCCCTCGGCTCCGACCGTGCTGGTGCCGCCGGTGCCCGTCAGCGCCGAAGGCTGCGTGACGATGCGCACGCCCGGCATATCTTTCAGTTTGGCGAAAGTGCGGGCGATGTCCTTCACCTTCACCACCACGATGAAATCGCCGGCTTTGGGCGCTTCATCGACGGAACGGTCTAGCTTGGCCAATGTCTGCCCCGTCGCACCCAAGAGCCCAATGAGCGGGCCGTCTGTCTTGCCCGGTTCCAGCACCACGAAGTGTGCTCGCGCACCTTTGTCGAGTTTCAGGGACTTGGCCGTCTCCTCGCCGCCGAAGGCCGGGTTATCCAGGCGCACCTTGTAGCCCAGGGCATCGACCCAGAACCGCTTGGCCTTGTCCATGTCGCCGGTGAACAGCGTGACACGGCGCACCTGCGCACCGTCGTAAGCGGGCGTGTACGCGGCATCGAGGTCGCGCGCGATGCGAAAGCCGAAGTAATTCAAGCGCCGCTCGGCGGGGTCGCGGCCCGGCCAGGCGATGCGGTTGCGTTCCGGCGCGCTCATCCACGCGCCGCCGCGCGTTTCGCGGTTTTCGCACGTACCCTGCCACACCCACGGGCGGCCGTCGCGCGGGCGGCCCTGGTGCGAGCCCGCGTAGCAATCGGCCGTCCATTCCCAGACGTTGCCGACCATGTCGTAGAGGCCAAAGTTATTCGGCTTGAATTTGCCGACGGGCGCTTGCTCAGGGTAGCCGTCCTTGCAGGCCGAGAATGTCCAAGGGAACGGGTATTTCTCTTTCGATGAAATGTCATATGTGTTGGCGTAATCGCAGGCCTGATCGGGGCTGTCGCCCCAGAAGCGCGCCGTGGTGGTGCCGGCACGGGCGGCGTATTCCCATTCGGACGTCGACGGCAGGCGATAGGCCTTGCCGGTTTTCTTCGACAGCCAGGCGATGAAGGCTTGTGCGTCGTTCCAGCTCACGCACCCCACGGGGTGATTAGGCTCGGGCCGCTGCGGCTGGTAGGGATTCTCCGGGGTCGCGTCGTCCTTGTCGACGAACTCGTTGTCCCACACGCGGCAGGCTTTCTTGGGCGCTTGGTAGCCGGCCTCGCGAACGAATTCGCGGTACTGGCCCAGCGTGATTTCATAGCGGCCCAGTAAAAATCCTTTTCCGATCTTGATCTTGGCCTGGGGCGTTTCGCCGCGGCTGACATCGACATCGGCCGCGTCGGCCGCCGTGCCGATCATGAACTCACCGGCGGGCACCACGACCAACTCCGGGCACGTCGGACAATCCTTCAAGACAGTGCCGGACTTGAGATTCACTTCCTGCGCGGCGGTGGGCGCAGCGGCCAAGAGCAGCGACAGGACCATCAGCTTTTTCATTTCACCTCTCCCTCGGCGAGATCGCGCGCGACGCGGAAGCCGATGAACGTGGTCTTGGCGGCGGCGGGGGCGCTTTCGCGGTTGGCCGAGCGCGCATCGGCGGGCCGGCTGATCCACGATCCGCCGCGCACACCCTTGGCCTCGCAGCCGCCCTGCCAGACCCAGGCGCTTTGATTGGCCGGGCGGCCCCAGTAACTGCCGGTGTAGCAGTCCTCCACCCACTCGGCGGCATTGCCGATCATGTCGTGCAGTCCAAACGCATTGGCCTTAAACGACGCAGCGGGCGCAAGATCGGCGAAGCTGTCCTTGCAGCGGGCGTAAGGGTACGGGAACGCGTACTCGGCCTGCGCGGTCACGTCATAGACATTGGCGTAGTCGCAGGCGAGCGTGACGGACACGCCCTCGAACGAATTCATGCCGTAGAATCGCGGAGCCGTTGTGCCCGCGCGCGCGGCATACTCCCATTCCGATTCCGACGGCAGGCGATAGGTCTTGCCGGTTTTTTTGGAGAGCCACGCGGCATAAGCCCTGGCATCGGTCCAGCCAATACAAACAGCAGCAGCCGTGGGCTTGGGCGTACGCATCATCCCTGCGCCGCGCCAATCGCTTTTGGAATCGGTCAGCCAGCGGTCTTTCCACAGCGTGCAGCCCGGCTCGACCTTGTAACCCGACTGGGCCACGAACTCGGCGAACTGCTGGGTGGTGACTTCGGTCTTGGCCAAGCCAAAGGCTTTTTCAATCGTCACGGCGATTTGTGGGCTTTCGCCGGTGTCGGTGTCCATCTCGTCAGAACCGCCGGGCGTGCCCATCATGAATTTGCCTGCCGGCACCACCACGATCTCGGGGCACGTGGGGCAATCGCGGATGATCTTGGGGGCCGCGTCCTCGGCGGATGCAGACGCAAAAAAGAAAACCGTAGCCGCGAGACCCAGCACCAGCGATTTCATTTATCGTCCTCCGTCAGGTCGCGGGCGACGCGGAACCCGAGGAACACGTAGCGGTCGTCATGCGGATCGCCCGCCGGGAACGCCACGCGGGCGCGGTCGGGGGCCGTCATCCAGCTGCCGCCGCGCAAGGCCCGGTCGGTGCAGCCGTCCCACGTCCAGGCGCGCTGGTCTTTCGGGCGGCCGATCTTGGACGTGGTGAAACAATCACCCACCCATTCCCACACGTTGCCGATCATGTCGTGCAGGCCATAGGCATTCGGCAACAGCGAGGCGACGGGCGCCAGGTCCGCGAACCCATCGGCGCAGGTCACGTGCGTCCATGACAGCGGATAAGCGCGCCGCGCGGTGAGATCGTAGATGTTGGCGTAGGCGCAACCGTCGGCCGGGTCGTCGCCCCAGAAGCGCCTTTTATTCTGTCCGCCACGCGCGGCGTATTCCCATTCAGATTCGGACGGCAGGCGGTAGCGTTTGTTTGTCTGCTCGCTCAGCCATTTCACATAAGCCTGCGCATCGTCCCAACTGACGCAGGTGACGGGGTGATCGTCACGCGCGAGCGTTTGCAGGCCGGTGTCGCGCCACGTCCGGTTGGGAACATCGGTGAAGCGCTGGCCTGTCTGGTCCCACACGCGGCAGAACTTCACTTTGGGCGCGTAGTTCGTGGCCTTCACGAAGGCCTCGTACTGCGCGCGGGTGACTTCGGTGCGGCCGAGCGCGAAACTTTGGTTGATGGCGACGGCGACGATACCCGCTTCGGCCTTGCCGCGTCCGGTGCGGTCCAGCTCGAGTGCGCTGGGCGTGGTGCCCATGCTTAAAGTGCCCGAGGGGATCACCACCATCTCGGGGCATGTGGGACAATCGGTGAGGCTGCGCGGTTGGGCCACCGCTGCGTCCGCCAGCCAAAGCGCCACGCCTACTACACCGATGATGATGCCGAACCGCCGCATGCCCTGAGTCCCCCAAGAGGGACAGTCTAGACACAGGACCTTTGGCACGAAAGACCTAAAGAAGCCAAAGCCTTAGGTCATACTTTGGCTTATGTCGAAATAGGTTAGGCCAAGACCTGGGTTAGGCCAAACTGAGGCCCGCCGCCCGCAAGGGCAGTTTGCGGATGCGCTGGCCGGTGGCGGCAAAAATGGCGTTGGCGATGGCGGGCGCCACGCCGGGCACCGAGGTCTCGCCCACCCCGCCGGGCTTGGCCGTGCTGGGCATGACGTGAATCTCGATCTCGGGCATAGAGGCGAGCGTAGGCATGGGGTAGTCGAAGAAGTTGCTCTGCTTCACGGCCCCCTTCTCCACCGTGATCTCGTCGAACAGCGCCGCCGAGAGGCCGAAGACAATGCCGCCGTCGAGCTGTGCGTCCACGTTGCGGGGCTCGATCAGCGTGCCACAGTCGGCGACACAGGTAATTTTCTCCACCTTCAGGGTGTTGCCCTTCACCGACACATGCGCGGCCATAGCCAGGATGGACCCGAAACCCGGCGTGAAGGACAGCCCAAGCCCATGGCCCAGCGGCAATTTTTTGCCCCAGCCGGTTTTCTCGGCCAGAAGATCCAGCACCGCCAGTTCGCGGGCCTTGTCCTTCAACAGCGCGCGGCGGAAATCGAGTGGGTTTTGCCCCGCGAGCGCGGCCATTTCATCAATCATGCTTTCGGCGAAGAACGCATTGTGCGAGGACGCCACCGAACGCCAGAAACCCACGGGCACGTTAGGCGCTTTCTCGACGTATTCAATCAGCGTGTTGGGAATGGCATAGGCCATGTTGATGGCCCCGCCGATAGCCGTGAAGTCCACGGGCACCGGGCGCTTTTGGAACGCCAGCAGCGACTGGCCCACCAGCTTGGCGTGCAGCGCCACTGGGGCATTATCCTTATCAAGGCCGCCGCGCATGCGGATCACATAAGCCGGGCGGTAGTAGTCGTGCTGGATGTCCTCCTCGCGCGACCAATACAGGCGCACCGGCGTACCCTTCACCGCTTGCGCGATCTGCACGGCCTGGCGGGTGAAATCCAATTCCCACTTGCGGCCGAAGCCGCCGCCCGAGAACGTGTTCTGGAGCGTCACTTTGGCCAGCGGCAGACCCGTCATCTTGGCGGCCAGTTCGCGCGCGGCCCCCTGCTGCTGGGCGGGCGACCAAATCATGCAGGCCTCATCGGTCACCAGCGCCGTGGACGACATGGGCTCCATGCAGGCGTGGGCGAGCAATGGTACTTCGTAGACGGCCTCGTGGGTTTTGACGGCGGTTTTCAGCACTTCGGCCGCGTCGCCGCGCTTGAGGGGCGGCAGGGTCTTGCCTTCGTCGTTCAAGCCCTCGCGCATGAGTTGGCTGTAGGAGGCAGAATTAAAACTCTCCCCGCCCTTCGTGTCCCACACAATCTTGGCGGCATCGAGCGCCTTCTTGGCCTGGAAGTAGTTGCTTGCAATCGCCGCCAAGCCGCCGGTGCCCGAGCCGTTGTCGATGGGCACCAACTTCACCACACCTTTTACCGCCAACGCGGCTTCGGCGTCATAGCTTTGCACCTGGCCGCCGAACACGGGCGAGGTCGTAAGTGTGGCCACCAACAGGCCAGGCAGATTCACGTCCGCTCCGAACGGCGCAGAGCCGTCCACCTTGGCGGGCGTGTCCTTGCGGATGAAATCCTTGCCGATGAGCTTCCACTGATCGGGCGATTTCAGTTTGGGTTCGGCGGGGATCGGCAGCTTCGCCGCCGCACTTGCCAATGCGCCGTAAGTCGCGCTGCGTTTGGAGGCATCGTGATGGACCACGCTGTTTTCGGCGCGGCAGGTTTCGGGCTTCACACCCCACTGCTTGGCGGCGGCGGCCACCAGCATTTCGCGCGCCTGGGCTCCGGTTTTCAGCAGTACCGGCATGTAGCCGATGATGGCGTCCGAGTTGCCCGTGCTCTGGCGCTTCTTGGCGGGATTGGCGTAGGCGTCATCGGCCCTGGACAGCACAACCTCCAGCGCGGCCCAATCGGCTTCCAGTTCCTCGCAGAGAATTTTCGAGAGCCCCGTGAATACGCCCTGGCCGATCTCAGAGCCCGGCACAACAACAGTGACGCGGTTGTCGGGCGTGATGTTGACATAGGCGCTCAAGGCCGTATCGGCGCCCTTGGCCGCGTGGGCGCCGGGCCAAGCTAGGCTTAGCGTCAGGCCGCCCGCCGCCAGCCCCAGCGCGGTGCGGCGATCGAACGTTGCGGCATCGGCAACAGGAGTGTGGGCCATGTGAGTCGGCATGTGGTTCATCGCGTTGCTCTTCAGATAATGCGCCAGCCTAGCACAGGCGTTCGCCCGCCCCCAAGGCAACGCACGCGCTTGTGTCGTCTACCGGACTAAGGACAAGGATTTGTTATAGAAAGTTATTTCATCGTTTTACGGCAACAGAACCGGGCCCGGCGCCTTCACCGCGCAAATCCGCTGGCGCACGGCGGGGCGGGGCTCGTCCTCGATGCCGTGCTCGTAGGCCACGACATGCAAATGACTGGAAAACGCCTGCATCAGTTCGCCGGGGGCCAGCAAAAAGTCCGGGTTGCGCGGACGGCCCAGGCGCTCGTTGCCCTGGCCGAAGGTTTCCATGATCAGCACGCCCTCGGGGTTCAGCGCCGCCACATAATGCGGAAAGTGTTCGCGGTGCAGATAATTGGTGACGACGATGGCGTCGAACGCGCGGCCTGCGAACGGCCAGGGCCCACTTTCCAGGTCCGCCGCTACCACCTGAATGGCCGCATCGTTTTTCAGGTCCGCCAGGCCCGAGATATCCACATCGGCGGCGACCACGCCGAAGCCCAGCGCCTTCAGCGCGCGGGTATGGCGGCCATGGCCCGCCGCCACGTCCAGCACCACGCCGCCCGGCACGATGAGGGCCGCGAAGCGCAAGACCCACGGCGACGGGGCGATGTGAGGATCGGCAGGGCGGTCGAAACTGGGCATGGCGAGTGAAACAGAACAACAACGCGCGAAATGTGCGGGGGCCAGCATAACGTGCTCCGGGGGCGCATTTCACGCGGCAAATAGCGGAATGGCCGATGAAGCACGCCGCACTTCGACGAAACACTGCGGTTCGGATAGCATTGTCGCCGGGTGAGCAGAGGACATCGTCATGCGGATATTTCAGCGGAGCGGCATCGCGGCGGGACTTCTGGGCGTGGCGCTGGGGGCTTGCGCGCAACGGCAACTCAGCAGCGAAGACCTGATGTTCAAAGCCGCCGGTATCCACGACCGCGTCATCACCTTCGACGCCGAGATGGATATTCCGCTGGACTTCATGACGGGCGCCAAGGATGTGGGTCAGTTGACCACCATGCAGGTGGACCTGCCCAAGATGGATCAGGGCAGGCTGGACGGCGCCGCCTTCGTGATTTTTGTCTCGCAAGGCGAGCGGACAAAAGAGGCCTATGCCAAGGCACGCAAGGATGCCGACACAAAACTGAATGCCATCGAGAGCATGCTGGCAAAGTACCCCGAGCGCATCGCACTGGCGCGCACCAGCGCTGATGTGCCGCGCATCGTGGCGGCGCAGAAGCATTTCGTCGTGTTGTCGGTGGTGAACGCCTACCCCTACGGCGAGGACATCGGCTGGCTGTCGCAGTTGTATGAGCGCGGCTTGCGCATGGTGGCGTTCAACCACGCCGGCCACAACCAGTTCTCCGACAGCGACCGGCCTTCGGAACGGCTGAGCGACAAGCCCGAAGAACACGGCGGCCTGTCGCCCCTGGGCAAAGAGGCCGTCGCCGAGATGAACCGCCTTGGGATTATCGTCGATGTGTCGCAGATCAGTTCGGCAGCGCTGTTGCAGGCCGTTGAATTGTCCAAAGCGCCGGTCGTGGCCTCGCACGTGGGCGTGAAGGCCATCGTCGACAACCCGCGCAATTTAAGCGACGCCGAAATGAAGGCCATCGCGGCCAAGGG
>JAEUKM010000406.1 GCA_016793085.1 Rhodospirillaceae bacterium | reverse complement strand
CGCGACCTGACGGAAGCGGCGCGCTCGGGCAAACTTGATCCCGTCATCGGCCGCGACGAGGAAATCAGGCGCGCGGTGCAGGTGCTGTCGCGGCGCACGAAGAATAACCCGGTCCTGATCGGCGAGCCTGGCGTGGGCAAGACCGCCATCGTCGAGGGCCTGGCCTTGCGTATCGTCAACGGCGATGTGCCCGAAAGCCTGAAGGACAAGCAACTGTTGTCGCTGGACATGGGGTCGCTGATTGCCGGTGCGAAGTTCCGCGGCGAGTTCGAGGAACGTTTGAAAGCCGTTCTGAACGAAGTCACCACGGCGGCGGGCCAGATCATCCTGTTCATCGATGAAATGCACACGCTAGTGGGTGCGGGCAAAGCCGACGGGGCCATGGACGCCTCGAATCTCTTGAAGCCTGCGCTCGCGCGCGGCGAACTGCACTGCGTGGGCGCCACGACGCTGGATGAATACCGCAAGCATGTGGAGAAGGACGCGGCCTTGGCGCGCCGGTTCCAGCCGGTGTTCGTCAACGAGCCCACGGTGGAGGATTCCATCTCCATCCTGCGCGGCATCAAGGAGAAGTACGAGCTGCACCACGGCGTGCGCATTTCCGATGCGGCGCTGGTGACGGCGGCGACACTCTCGCACCGTTACATTACTGATCGCTTCCTGCCGGATAAAGCCATCGACCTGATGGACGAGGCAGCGAGCCGCCTGCGCATGCAGGTGGACAGCAAACCCGAGGAACTGGACGAACTGGATCGGCGCATCTTGCAGCTCAAGATCGAGCGCGAGGCCCTGCGCAAGGAAAAGGACGACGCTTCGAAAGACCGCCTGGTCAAGCTTGAAGTGGAACTGAAAGACCTGGAATCGAAGTCCAGCGATTTCACCAGCCGTTGGCAGGCCGAGAAGGCGAAGCTGGCCGATTCCACCAAAATCAAGGAAGAGCTGGACCGCACGCGCACCGAGCTCGAGCAGGCCATGCGTAAAAGCGAGTACGACAAGGCCGGGCGCTTGCAGCACCAGGTGATCCCCGAGCTTGAGCGCAAGCTGAAGGAAGCCGAAAAGAGCGGCGGCGCGGGTTCGATGGTGACCGAGGAAGTCACACCCGAGCACGTGGCGCAGGTTGTCTCGCGCTGGACCGGCATTCCGGTCGACAAGATGCTGGAAGGCGAACGCGCGAAACTGTTGCGCATGGAAGAGTCCATCGGCAAGCGCGTGGTGGGCCAGAAGGAAGCCATCGAGGCGGTCTCCAACGCCGTGCGCCGCTCGCGCGCGGGCCTGCAAGACCCCAACCGGCCCATCGGCTCGTTCCTGTTCTTAGGTCCCACGGGCGTCGGCAAAACCGAGCTGACGAAAGCCCTGGCCGAGTTCCTGTTCGACGATGAAACCGCCATGGTGCGCATCGATATGTCCGAGTTCATGGAGAAGCACTCCGTGTCGCGGCTGATCGGCGCGCCCCCGGGCTATGTCGGCTACGATGAAGGCGGTGCGCTAACCGAAGCCGTACGCCGCAGGCCGTATCAAGTTATTCTCTTCGACGAGGTGGAGAAGGCGCACCCCGATGTGTTCAACGTGCTGTTGCAGGTGCTGGACGACGGCCGCCTGACCGACGGGCAGGGGCGCACGGTCGATTTCCGGAATACATTGATTGTTCTGACGTCGAACCTGGGCGCTGAAATTCTGGCCAACCAGAAGGACGGCGAGGACTCGAGCGCGGTGCGCGACCAAGTCATGGCTGTGGTGCGCGGGGCGTTCCGCCCTGAGTTCCTGAACCGCCTGGACGAAGTGCTGCTGTTCCACCGCCTGTTCAAGTCGCAGATGGCGCACATCGCCGATATTCAGATCGGACGCTTGGCCAAGCGGCTGTTGGAACGCGGCATCACGCTGCAACTGGACGACAAGGCCCGCGCCTGGCTGGCCGAGCATGGCTATGATCCGGTGTACGGCGCGCGTCCGCTGAAGCGTGTGATCCAGCGTAATCTGGAGAACCCGCTGGCGACCGCCGTGCTGGATGGTCAGGTAGCTGACGGCTCGACGGTGAAGATCTCGGCCGGTGAAGACGGGCTGATTATCAACGGCCGTCAGTTGAAGGCCGCCGCGTAAACCGACGTAAGTAAAGATCAGTTGGCGCTGGGGCCGCTCGGCTTAGGCTGGGCGGCCATCGCCACGGTGCTTGTGGGCATCAGGGCGGCGTACTGGCGCTCGGTCTGCAGGCGCGCTTCGCGGAACTTCGCCGCCAGTGTGCCTTCCAGCTTCTGCGAGGCCGGGAACTTCACCCGCATCGGGTTGACCTGCCGGTTGTTCTGCAGAATTTCGTAATGCAGGTGCGGGCCGGTGGATCGGCCTGTAGTGCCGACGTAACCGATAATGTCGTTCTGGCGCACGCGGCGGCCAACTTGAGTGTTGAGCCCGAAGCGGCTGAGGTGAGCATACGCGGACGAATAACCGTTACCATGACGGATGCGGATGTAGTTGCCGTAACCGCCAAACACTTCACGTTTTTCGATCACGCCGTCGCCCGCGGCCAGGATCGGCGTACCGGTGGGCGCGCCGAAATCGATGCCCTGGTGCATCTTGTTGTAACCGAGAATGGGATGGCGGCGCTGGCCGAAGCCCGAGGTCAGGCGCGCGCCGTTGATGGGGGTACGCAACAGATCCTTGCGCACGCCTTCGCCCTTTTCGTTGTAGTAGTCGGTAATGCCATCGGCGTGGGTGAAGGCGAACAGTCTGGTGGTGGAGCCGCTCAGCGTCATGCTGGCCAGCTTGATGCCGTCGTTGCTGATGACGCGGCCGTCCTTAGTGACCACGCGGTCAAACATGACGGAGAAGGCGTCGCCTTCCTGAATGTCACGCTGGAAGTCGACGTCATACGAAAACAGCTTCACCATGTCCGACATGACCTTGCTGGGCACGCCGGCCGCATCGGCTGCTGCAAACAGGCTGGAGGAGATGACGCCGTCGTAGCGCACGGTTTCGCGGTGGGTTTCAGCGATCACCTTGCGTGCGATGTAGGAGCCGTCTTCGGTGCGTTCCACGGCGACGGTCTGGCCGGGAGCGGTTTCAAACGTCAACTCGCCGAGGTGGCGGTCGCTGTCGCTTTCGATGAAATTCAGGGTCAGCGCCTGGCCGTTTTGCAGGCGGCGCGGGTTGTAGACTTGCTTGATGGCCTCGACGATATCCACCGCAACACCGCGGTCCACACCGCCGCGCTGCAACGCTTCGCTTAAGGTATCGCCGGCTTTCACTTTGATGACTTTGCTGGCGTCGAGCGCTGCGGTGGCCACACGGCGCGCCATCAGTTCAATGCCGGCCAGATCGAGCTGGATTTGAGAGAGTTCGGACGCTTCGACGGCGGCCGTATCGGCAGGCTCAGGCGCGAGATGGGTTTGGGGAAGAACGAAGGTCGTGGCGGCGCCTAAAAGCGCACCCACGCAAGCACACACAGATACCCCCGGCCACAACGCCTTGGCCATGCTTCCACCCTTTCAAGTGCGGTGGACGCTCCGAATTGTAACGGAGGACGCCCCCAAACCAGTGTTTCCGTCCAGGGCTCACCTGATTTGTGATTTTATTTCGTGAGCCGTGAAAGGGAGTGTGGCTGACAGGACACACCCTGTCAACGGCCCATTGTCGATTCAGAAGCTTAATCAACCCTTTATGACGCGAATCATCCCCACATGATTCGCCCAGATTCGCTCCGGACACAAAAAGGGTGGCCTTGGGTGAATCGGGCTAAAAATGTAATAACACATTGTTTTATTTAATCTATTCCGGCTTATCACCGTTTTCCACAGCCCGGAAATCATTGAAATTTTGTTGTGCGGGCGATGCCGCGAGAATGGGTTAAGCCATTGTAAATTCAGGTGTTATTAATCGTTAATTTGATGCTTGACGCACCTAGGTCATCGGTATAGAAACCGGCCTCCCGACGCCGAGAGCACAGCAACGGTTTTTGGCGGTGGGTTTTTTTTCGACTATTTCTAGCGCTGTAACGGTGCTGAAATGCCGGTCGGAAAAGCTCGCTCTTAAAACAGCGGGCCGGCTCTTTGACATTGTGAATACGACGAAAACGAAAGGGATGCGTAGGCGGCGTTCTGTCGATGACAGATCGTTTGTCCGAAGCATCTCAATCAAGCAGTAATACATGCTAACGATTGTGATTGTGCAGGCAAACGGTCCAAGTCAACTTGAGAGTTTGATCCTGGCTCAGAACGAACGCTGGCGGCAGGCTTAACACATGCAAGTCGAACGCGAGTAGCAATACTCGAGTGGCGCACGGGTGCGTAACGCGTGGGAACCTTCCTCGTAGTTCGGAATAACTCAGGGAAACTTGAGCTAATACCGAATGCCTCCTTCGGGAGAAAGATTTATCGCTACGAGATGGGCCCGCGTCAGATTAGGTAGTTGGTAGGGTAACGGCCTACCAAGCCGACGATCTGTAGCTGGTCTGA
>JAEUKM010000392.1 GCA_016793085.1 Rhodospirillaceae bacterium | reverse complement strand
TGATAGAACGGCTGCTCGCGCATCACTTTCGCCACGTCCTGGCGCGTCTCGGGCTCGCGGTTGAAGCGCTTGCGGAACTCAGGCAGGGCCTCGGTTTCGTAGACGTCCTTCAGGCGCGGGTTCAAATCGCGCGAGAGCATGTTCTTCAGGTCCACCAAGAAAGCGTGGCGCGACTGTTCCTCGGCCGACTGGCGCGGCAGCATGGGGTGCAGGGCGAGCGTTTGCATGGTTTCACATCCAATAAGGCGGCCATCCGAAGTTATCATGATTGTATGATAACATGCTAGGTCGGGCAACCCCGACTCTGTGCCAGACCCGGCCAGTGTCGCACGGCGGCTGCGGGCGCGGCAGGGCCCCTAACAGCCCGGAAAGCGGCTTATTCGGCGGCTTCGGGGGCGAGGGGCTCGGCCGCTTCGCTGTCCTGAGCCAGACGCGGCACGGGCTTGTGGACCCAGTTCTTGGGGTCGGCCCCGCGTGTCGGCGACGGTATGACGAACACCTGCCGCTTGCTTTCGCGTTCCACCGTATCGCTATCGATCCGCAAACCTTTTGCGGTCAGTTCGCGCATCTTGCGGCGGAAGGCGGTTTCCAACTGGTCGGCTTCAGTCAGAAGGTCATGGCTGGCGCGGCGCGGGGCCAGGTGCGGGCGCACGGTTTTCACGATACCCACGTCTTCCTCGCGCGCCTGCATGATGCCAGCCATGCGCTCGGCATCGTGCTCGGGTTCTTTCAGGTAGTTGCGCGCCTGCATGATGAAGACGCGCGTGTTGTACTCGTCAATGGGCGTGCGCGTGGCCAATTGCACCTGATGCACGCCATCGGCACGCTTGATGTCGGTGCGGTTCATGATGCCGCAGACGAAGAACTTGGTGGTGGCGACATTCATGCCGCGGTTGTCGCTGGTGATCTCTTTCATGGCCCCGGTTTTGTCGGCGCGGTCGGGCGGTGTGCGCTTGCGCGTGGTGCTCGCGCTCCATTCGTCCGTCACGACGGGCACGATATTCACCGTGGGGTCGCGGCGCGAACCAAAAGCCTTATGCACGAAGCTCGGGTGCGCGCCGTCGATGGAATTCTCTTCCGTGCGCTCCCAGTTCACGGGAATCTCGAAGCTGGTGCGGATGATGCGCCATGTGTCCGGGTCGTCGTATTCGGGGTAGACGTCCTCGCCGGGGAACGGCGGGGCTTGGCTCATGTCGTCCCCCAGGAACACCCAGGTCCAGCCGAACTTCTCGCGCACGGGGTATGCGTCGACGCGCGCACGCTTGGGGATCTTCGCATCGGCCCCCAGGGCCGGGATTTTTGTGCATACGCCTTCTGCATTGAACTCCCAGCCGTGATAGGGGCAGGCGACGCAATCGCCCTTCACCTTACCCACAGCCAGCGCGGCCCCCCTGTGGCAGCAGACATCGCTGAGGCAGCGCAACTCGCCCGCGCTGTCACGGAACAGCACCAGATCGGCCCCCAGCATCTTCACGCCGAAGGGGCCCGTGCCCGCAAAACTCGCGGCTTCGCCCGCCACGTACCAGTTGTTCAGGATCATCCCGGTCGGTCCTTCCTCAAGGCCCATCGCTTATATATACGCCGCAACCGCAGAAACGGTTTGCAGCAGGGTTATCATGTAAGTATAACAACATGAATAGTTGCCGCCGTCCAGATCCTTCTCAAATCCAGGCCCGCACGTCCGTCATGGTCGCCCCCATCAAAGTCCGCAACCCGCGCACGGGTAAATCCGATTACGAATTCACGCCCGCCACGGCCGCTGATGTGGCGCGCATCGCCGCGCGCCTGAAGGCCAACCAGCCGCGCTGGCAGGCGCTGGGCTTCGACGGCCGCGCCAAGGTGCTGGCGCGCTGGGCCGAGGCGATCGAGCGCAACCAGCAGGCCATTACCGACGCCCTGGTGGCCGACACCGGGCGGCTGACGATTTCGCGCAACGAAGTCTCGGGTGCCTCTAAGCGCATCCGCAAGTGGTGCCGGGTCGCGCCGGGCTATGTGGTGGAAGCCGAGCAACAATCGGCCGAAGCGCCCGACGTGCGCTTCCGGCCGCAGTATGTGCCCTATCCGCTGGCGGGCATCATCAGTCCGTGGAATTTCCCCATCACGCTGGCCTTGATCGACGCTGTTCCGGCGCTGATCGCGGGCTGCGCCGTGATCATCAAGCCCAGCGAGGTCACGCCGCGTTTCATCGCGCCCATGCAGGCGGCGGTGGAGGCCGTGCCCGAAATGGCCGAGGTGCTGTCGTTCGTGGCGGGCGGGCCGGAAACGGGTGCGGCCATCGTGCCCAATGTCGATATCGTGTGCCTGACGGGCAGCGTGAAGACCGGGCGCATCATCGCCCGGCAAGCGGCCGAGCATTTCATTCCGATGTTCCTGGAGCTGGGCGGCAAGGACCCGGCGGTGGTGCTGCCGGGGGCGGACCTCGACCGCGCGGCCGATGCGATCCTGCGCCAGTCTATCGTCAACTCAGGCCAAGTGTGCCTGTCTACCGAGCGCATTTACGTGCATCAGTCCATCCACGATGCCTTCGTGGACAAGCTGGTGACGAAAGCCAAGGCCGTCACCATCAACTATCCCGATATCGCGCAAGGGCACTTAGGCCCCATCATCTCGGGCGCGCAGGCCGAGATCATCGATGCACACTTGGCCGATGCTGTGGCCAAGGGTGCGAAGGTGCAATGCGGCGGCAAGGTGGAGGATCACGAAGGCGGCAAGTGGTGCCGCGCCACCGTTCTCACGAACGTCGATCATAGTATGGCCCTGATGTGCGAGGAAACCTTCGGGCCAATCATGCCGGTCATGGCCTTCAAGACTGCCGATGAAGCCGTGGCGCTGGCCAACGACAGCGAGTTCGGCCTGTCGGCGGCGGTGTTCGCAGGGACCGAGGACGAAGCCCTGGCCGTGGGCTCGCGCATCGATGCGGGCGGCATCAGCATCAACGACGCAGGCGTGCAGTCGCTGACCACGGAAGCCGAGAAACACTCGTTCCGCTTTTCAGGCCTGGGCCAGTCGCGCATGGGCCCCGCCGGGCTGATGCGGTTCTTCCGCAAGAAGGCGCTGATGATCAACCGCGGCGCGCCCCGCACCATCGAGCATTTCCGCGAGAAGCCATGAGCCAAGCCGTGCCTTTCGATGCCGTCGTCATGGGGGCGGGCACGGCGGGCCTGCCGGTGGCCATCTTCGCGGCCAATCGTGGCGCAAAAGTCTGCCTGATCGAGCGCGGGCCCGAGGTGGGCGGCTGCCTGCTCATCAACCGTGGCCAGATGAGCGGGGCGGGCACGAAACTGCAAGCCGCGCGCGGTATCAACGACAATGCAGCCAAGCACATGGAAGATGTAGTGCGCATCAGCAAGGGCACCACCGATAAAGCCTTCGCCGAGATGGCGGTCAACCTGCAGGGCCCCTTCATCGACTGGCTGATGGAAAACGGCTTCGAGATGCTGCCCGACATGCCGCGCATCATCCACGGCCACGAAGCCTACGACATTCCGCGCACTTACTGGGGCCGCGAGGATGGCCGCTCAATCCTGAAGGTCATGAAGCCCATGCTCGATGCGCATGTGGCTGCAGGCCGCGTGACCGTGAAACTCGGCACCGGCGTCACGGGGCTCATCCGTGGTGAAGGTGGGGCCGTGACCGGTGTTGAAACCGACGCGGGCGAACGCATCATGGGACGCCACGTCGTGCTGAGCGCGGGCGGCTACGGGGCCAACACCAACCTTCACGCCAAGCTGCATCCGGGCAAGACGTTGTGGTCAGGCTCGTATCACTTGGCGCAAGGCAAGGGCCTGGAACTGGGCCTCAGCGCGGGCGGCGTGCTGGTGCACACCGACAAGTTCCTGCCGGGCTTCGGGGGGATCTTGGATCATACGCTGCCGGTGCCGCGTTACCGCTCCATGGGCGGGTTGACGCCCCAGGACCGTCCACAGTGGGAAATCGTGGTGAACGCGCATGGCAAGCGTTTCTATGCCGAGGATTGCGACAGCGTGGACAGCCGCGCGCACGATCTGGCGCAGCAGCCGCAAG
>JAEUKM010000342.1 GCA_016793085.1 Rhodospirillaceae bacterium | reverse complement strand
GGTTCTCGACTTTTAAAACGGCTTGGGACATGGCGCTGCTCAGGCCGCCTCCAGCAAGTGGCAGGCCGCACGACGTCCGGGGCCAAGGTCGCGCAAGCCAGGACGTTCTGCGGCACAGCGCGGCAACGCATGTGTACACCGCTCGGCAAACGCGCAGCCCGGCGGCAGCTTTTGCAGGTTCGGCGGCTGGCCGGGAATGGCCTCAAGCTCTGCGTCCAAATCCTGATCCAGGCGCGGCATGCATTTAAGCAGGCCTTGGGTGTAGGGGTGCTTGGGGTTTGCGAAGATATCGGCCACCGGGCCTTCTTCCACCACGCGCCCGCCGTACATAACGATGACGCGGTCGCACAGGCCCGCCACCACGCCCAGATCATGGGTGATCAGCACGATGGCGCTGCGGGTGTGCTGCTTCAGCGCCTTGAACAATTGCAAAATCTGAGCCTGCACCGTCACGTCCAAGGCTGTCGTGGGCTCGTCGGCGATCAGAAGGTCGGGCTCGCACAACAGCGCCATGGCGATCATCACGCGCTGACGCATGCCGCCGGAAAATTCGTGCGGGTACTGGTTCAGGCGCTTGTCGATTTCAGGAATACGGATGGCTTCCATCACTTCCAGGATGCGTTTTTTCGCGGCCTCGGCTGACAGACCCTTGTGCGTGGTCAGCACTTCCATCAACTGGTTGCCCACTTTCATGTGCGGTGTGAGGGACGTGCCGGAGTCCTGAAAAATCATGGCCATGCGGTTGCCGCGGATTTTGTTCAAAGCCTCACGGTCGAGCTTCAGCAGGTCCTGGCCCTGGAACAGCGCGCGGCCCGTGGCGTGTCCATTCGGGGCCAGCAAACCCATGGATGCCAGGAACGTCTGGCTCTTGCCCGAACCGGACTCGCCCACAATGCCAAGGCATTCTCCGCGCCCGAGCGCGAAGGAAAGGTCGCTGACAGCGGCAACCGCGCCTTCTTTGGTGGCGAAGCGCACGGTGAGGTTGTCCAGGGTGAACACGGAATCCATTTAACGGTCTTTCGGGTCCAGCGCGTCGCGCAGACCGTCGCCGATGAAGTTGAAGCAGAACATGGTGAGGGCGAGGCACGTGGCGGGAATTAAAAGTAACCAGGGCGTTGTTTCCAGCGCGTTAGACCCGCGCGAGATGAGCACGCCCCAGCTTGTCAGCGGTTCCTGCACGCCGAGCCCCAGGAAGCTCAAGTAGCTTTCCACCAGGATGTTGGTGGGCACCAGTAGCGTTACATAGACGATCACCGGGCCGATGACGTTGGGGATGACGTGCCGCTTTACAATCGTAGGCGTGCGCACGCCTGCCGCCAGAGCGGCCTCGATGTATTCCTTGCGTTTGACCGATAGTGTCTGCCCGCGCACGATGCGCGCCATGGTCAGCCATTCCACGCAGCCGATGGCGACGAACACCAGGTAGATGTTACGCCCGAAGACCGTCACCAGGATGATGATGAAGAACAACAGCGGCAGGGCGTAAATGACATCGACAAAGCGCATCATGGCATTGTCGATGCGCCCACCCACGTAGCCCGCCGTCGCTCCGTAAATCACGCCGATGGACAGCGCGATCACTGTTGTCATGATGCCGATGGTCAATGAAACGCGCGCGCCGGTCCACGTCAGCACCCACATGTCGCGGCCGGTATCGTCGGTGCCGAACCAGTGGCTGTTCTCGAAGGTGGGCGGCAAACCAATCGCGTCCCACGCTAGGTCTTCCAGGGTGTGTGGGCTGATCATGGGGCCGATGACCGACATCAGCGCGATAATGCTGAGCACGACCACGCCCGTCATGGCAGCTTTGTTGCGGGCAAAACGCTCGGCCGCGTCTTTCCACAGCGAACGGCCGCGCATGCGGGCGGCCGTGTCCATCAACTGTGCTTGCGCATCGCGCTGGGCTTGGAAGAAGGCCATTATGCGTCGAGTTTCACTTTGGGATCGAGCAGGCCGTAGAGCATGTCAACGATCAGGTTCATCATAATAATCGCACCGGCGAAAATGATGACGATGCCCAGTACCAGCGGATAGTCGCGGTTGATCGCGCCCTGAATAAAGAACCGGCCCATGCCCGGAAGCTGGAAGATGCTTTCCACCACCACGGCGCCGGTCACGATGCCGGCGATGGCGGGGCCGAGGTAACTGACCACCGGCAATAACCCGGCCTGAAGCGCATGACGCCAGACTACGCGCTGTTCTTTCAGGCCCTTGGCACGTGCGGTGCGGATGTAGTTCTGGCGCAGCACTTCGATCATCGCCCCGCGCGTGAGGCGCGAGATGACGGCGATTTGCGGGATGGCCAGCGCGATCACCGGCAGGATGTAGGGCGTGATGGGGGCCAGCGCCGGGAAGTTGCGCGCGAAGCTGCCCGAGGGCTCAAGTGTTGCGATGGGCAGCATTTGCAGCAATACGCCGAAGATCAGCGTCATCAGCGGGGCCAAGACGAAACTGGGCACAGCGATGCCGGTCATGGCTGCGGCCATCACCACGTAGTCAGTGGGCTTGTTCTGGTTCAGCGCCGCAGTGATGCCCAAAGAAATCCCGATGAGGGCCGCGATGAGAATGGCCGACAGGCCCACGCGCAGGCTCACGGGCAGGCCCGTGGCGATGAGTTGGGACACCGTGCGATCCTGGTAGATGATCGACGGGCCGAAGTCGCCCTTGAACACCTTGCCCACATAAATCGCGTATTGCTGAATGAGCGGCTTGTCGAGGTCGTAGGCCGCCTTCAGGTTCTCGATCACCTGGGGTTCCAGGTTGGCGTCCGCATCGAACGGTCCGCCCGGCGCCAGGTGCATCAGAAAGAACGACAGCGACACCACAACAAACATGGTCGGCGCGGCAATGCCCAAGCGCTTCAGCGCGTAACTCAGCATTCCAGGGCGGTCCTTGTTCTACTCGGCGGCTTGCGACATCGGCCGCGCCGGGCGCAGCAATACGGGGTCCATGACCCAGTTCTTGGGATCGGCTTTACGTGCGGGCGAGGGGATGACGCGTACGATTTCGTCCTCGGCGGCCATGGCCTTGGTGTCGATGCGCCAGCCCTTGGCCTCGTATTCCTTGATCATTTTGCGGAATGAGAAGCTCATGGCGTCGGGATAAATGGTCAGTTCGGCGCTGAGCGACGGCGGCACGTGCACAGGCTTGATATGGTTCACCACGTTGGCGTCCTCTTGGAACACGGTCAGCACGCGCCGGCGCGAATCATCGTCATACTTGGGATCGGTGAAGAAGTTGCGGCCCTGAATCCACCAGCTCAATGTCTGCTTGTCGTCGATCGGCGTATAGGCCGAGACGATGATCTGGCTCATGGGCGGGCGCAGGTGCATCTGGATGCGCACCGTCGGGCCCGAAGCGTGATACTGCAATTCGGTGCGCACGTCGGGGCGGTCGGTCGTGATCTTCTCGGCCCAGACGCCGCGTTTTTCCACCGGCTTCTGGGCGCGTGTGGAGTACGAGCCGAAGGGCCGTTCCTGAATTTCCACAGGCGTGATGCGCGGGTTGTCGGGGTTGCCGAAATCCTGGTGGACAAAGAAGGGGTGCGCGTTGTCCAGGCCGTTTTCCACCACCCGCGTCCAGGCGGCGTCGAAGACATAGGTGCCGCGCACAAAACGCCATTCGGCCGCGCCTTTCTCGAAGGCCTCGTATTCCGGGTAGAAGTCGGGCAGGGGTGGGCGCTCATCATCTGCCAGGTCGCCCAGGAACACCCACACCCAACCGTATTTTTCCTGCACAGGGTACGAGTCCACCCGTGCGCGCTTGGGGATCGCGGCGTCGGGACCCAGCGAGGGGATTTCAACGCACTCGCCGCCCGCGTTGAAACGCCAGCCGTGATAGGGGCACTGCATGGTGCCGTCCACCACCTTGCCGCGGCAGAGCGAGCCGCCACGATGGATGCAGACGTCTGACAGGCAATGGGCCTTGCCCGCCTTGTCGCGGAACACGGCGAAGTCCTGGCCCAGCATGCGCACGCCCACGGGCGTGGTGGTGACGGAGGCGGACTCCGCGGCAACATACCATGTGTTGATCAGCATGACGGTCCCCCCTTCCTAATCGTAACTGACGGCTTCAGCGCGCCGGCCGTTCGACCGACAGATAGCGCGTCAGGTTGGCGTTGCGTGGGTTGTCGTTCCAGTTCTTCACGTAAGTGTGGATCAGGCGGCGTGCGACGTAATGATACACCGGAATGATCGCTTGCGTATCCAGCAGGATCTGCTCGGCCTGATACATCAACGCGGCGCGGCGCTTCATGTCGATGATGGTGTTGGCCTCAAGCATCAGCTTGTCGTACTCGGCGTTGGCGAAGCCCGAGAAGTTGCTGGCGTCCCCCGTACGCAGAAGGTTCAGATAAGCCGAGGCGTCGTTGAAGGGCGAGAAGTAGGCCCAGCGCATGATGTCGTAATCGCCTGTTCGCGCGCGCCGCGTCAGGTCGCGGAATTCACTGTTGGCCAGTTCCACATCCACGCCCAAGGGCTTCCACATGGCCGCCATGGCCACGGCCATTTTGCGGTTCTCTTCCAGGGTGTCGAACTGCAGGGTGATTTTCAGCGGCTTGCCGGGGCCGAAGCCTGCTTCGCTCAGAAGCTTCTTGGCTTCGGCCATACGGGCGGGCATAGCTTGCGCCGCGTAAGCAGGTTTGTAGACGGAATAATTCGCAACGACCGGCGACACCAGGCTGTAGCCGGGAATAACGCCGGTGTTGAGAAGCTTGCTGACCATGCCCTCGCGGTCAATCGCCATGGACAGCGCCTTACGGACTCTTGGGTCGTTCAGGGGCGGCTTGGTGTTGTTCACCAGGAAGTAGTAGACGCCGAGATTGGGCGCGATGTGCAGTTCCTTCGGGAGATTCTGCCTGATCCATTCGATCTGATCCGGGGGGAAGTTCAAAGCCACGTCCAGTTCGCCCGCGCGGAAGCGGTTCAAAACGGTGCCCAAGTTTTCCGTCGGGAAATAGTTGGCCTCGTCGATCTTCACGTTGGCCGCATCGTAGAAGTTTGGGTTTTTCACGGCTTTGATGCGCGTTTGGGGTACGCGCTCGGTGACCATGTAGGCGCCGTTCGAGACAATGCGCTCAGGCGCCGTCCACTCACGGCCGAATTTTTCGACCACATGGCGTGGCACCGGCGATGAGGTGAACGTCGCCATGATTTCCAGGAAGATGGGCGAGGGTGTCGCCAGCGAAATCTGCACCGTGCGGGCGTCCAGCGCTTTTACGCCCATGTCTTCGGGCTTGGCTTGTTTCTTGTTCACGGCTTCGGCGTTCTTGACCGACCAGAACCACTGGGCATAGCGCCCGGCGGTCTCGGGGCTCTGGATGCGCCGGAAGGAATAGACGAAATCCTCGGCCGTGAGAGGCGTGCCGTCGGACCACTTCAGGTTCGGCCGCAGCTTGAAGGTGTACGTCAAGCCATCGGGGCTGACGGTGTAGCTTTCCGCTGCCCCCGCCGTCACTTCGCCCTTATCGTCCAGCGTCATCAAGGGCTGGAAGATGTCATACAGCACAATCGCCGCAGAATTTCCCGAGGACACGTGGGGGTCCAGCGTGTCGGGGTCCGCCGCCGAGCTGCGGTTCAGGACCATCTTGGCCGCGGCCGTCCCGGGCGCGAACGCCAGCGTTGCGGCGATCAGCAGCGCGGGCATGGCGGCTTTAGGGCGGGCGAGAAACATCAGCATGCGGTCTTCCTACGCGACGTCTTCTTACGCAATGAACGCGTCAAGCGATCACCAATAGTGAATCCAACGGGCGTTTTCCTTGAAGTAACGGAACGCATCGGCCCCGTCCTTCGGGATGTATTTCTCGTACAGGCCGTGATCATACCGCGCGCGGTACTGGTCGAACACCGGCTTGTAGATATCCATATGAACGTCGGGGATACGGTGCTTGGCCCGGAACTCCTTCATGTTGATGGCCACCATGCGCTTGGTCTCGAAGGGGCCGGCCTTGGCCAGCTCGATCCCGCGCGGCCCGCAAATGGCCGACCGGCCGGGGCCGCCGTAGGTGGTGTCTTCCAGGAACCCGGTGCCGCGGCGGCCGACGTTGATAGAGTTGTTGCAGATCAGCGTATACAGGCTGTTGTGATAGCTGGTCAGCTTCATGTCGTCGTATTCGAATCCGCCGGTGGCGACGCGGGCGATGATCTCAGAGCCCTTCATGGCCATGCATCGGAACAACTCTGGCTCGAATTGCACGGCAGACATGGCGATATTGCCGATATCCGTTTGTTCGACCGGGATCACGGCATCAATGCCGTACATTTCAACAAAGCGGTCGTACACGTCGTAGATAGCGCTGGTGTACTGCTCGGAGCCGGGGAACATGCCGCGCACATTGCGCTGTTTCCAGTGTGTGGCGCGCACTTTGCCGTCGGGCCCCATCAGCACCATCAGGTGCAGAATGTGGCCGGGCCAGTTCTTGGGGTCTTTGGCGTAGGTACCGAACACGATATAGCAATTGTACTTTTT
>JAEUKM010000329.1 GCA_016793085.1 Rhodospirillaceae bacterium | reverse complement strand
ACAGCGTCGGTGTTCTGGGGGGCGGCCTTGGGGGCGGTCGAGGACATGAATGTGCCGGAGGCTGAAGGCGTGAACGTCTTGAAAGATTATCGCCCGAGCGTGTAGGGCCGGTCAACGAAACCGGGGGCAATCACATCATCGGCAATGATGACATGACCGAAAGTTATTAAGAAAAATCGGTGCGAAACTGTGGCAGAAGAGACTGGGGCTGAATTGTGTGCGTGCGCAACACAGAGCGCCGCGTACAGCATAAAACTTAGTGCGCGAAGATGTCCTCATCGGCCCAGCCCGCCAGGTCCAGGGCGGCGCGGTCGGGCAGGAAGGTGAAGCACGCCTTGGCCAATTCCGTGCGGCCTTCGCGCGCCAGAAGCTTGTCCATCTCGTCCTTCAGACGGTGCAGGTACAGAACATCGGCGGCGGCGTAATCCACCTGCTCCTGGTTCAGCGTCTGCGCCCCCCAGTCCGAGGTCTGCTGCTGCTTGGACAGTTCGATGCCCAATAGCTCCTTGCAC
Source organism: Rhodospirillaceae bacterium (assembly GCA_016793085.1). GTDB lineage: Bacteria > Pseudomonadota > Alphaproteobacteria > Rhodospirillales > Rhodospirillaceae. The sequence goes on along the minus strand of JAEUKM010000329.1, from coordinate 6,489 downwards.
ACGTCCTTCAGGCCGTGCTTGTCGGTGTTGGTGCGGGTCAACCGTGACGCAGTGCGCGTGCAGTAGGCCGGTGAACAGCGAATGCCGAAGTGCTTCTGGATCATGGCCAGATCGAAGCGCGCGAAATGGAAGATTTTCAGGATATTCGGATCGGCGAAGATTTTGGCGAGGTTGGGCGAAGCTTGCCCCGGCACGATCTGGATGATGTGGCTGTGGCCGTCGCCGCCCGACAATTGAACGACGCACAGCCGGTCGCGGTGCAGGCGCAGGCCCATGGTTTCTGTGTCCACGGCCACCGAGGTCTTGAAGCTGACGTTGGCCGGGATGTCGCCGCGGTGGAGATGATTTGTCACGCTCTCGCTCGACCTTCAGAACCGCTTTCGCCGCCGCTGTCAAAAGCCGGGGTCCGGCTTTCGGGAAATGGTGCCCAGGAGAGGACTCGAACCTCCACGCCATTGCTGGCACTGGCACCTGAAGCCAGCGCGTCTACCAATTCCACCACCTGGGCATTAGGTCCGGCCGGGCATGAAAGCGCCGACCGGCGGAACAGGGCGAGACGGATACAGGGTGGGCATGGCCGAGTCAACCGAAAGGGGGCCTTCCGGGGCGGTCTTTCGGGGCGGCTGGCCCGTCTGTCAGCCCCGGTCTAGGGCCTTGCAATATCTTGGTTTCGTCCCCCTCTTTCGCCGCGCCAGGGGCCTTGCCTTGCGGGGGGCGATGGCGCACAAAATGGCCCCGCAATAGGCAAGTATCGGCTGGGGTTGGCCATGACACAAAAACTGGCAGTGGTCTTCGGCGGGTCGGGGTTCATCGGCCGCTATGTGGTGCGCCAACTGGCCGCCGCCGGCTGGCGCGTGCGCATAGCCGTGCGCGACACCCGCAAGGCCCAGTTCCTGAAGCCCGCGGGCGACCTGGGCCAGATTTCCTTCATCCCGGCTTCGGTGACCGACCCGGTATCGGTTGCCGCCGCCGTGCACGGGGCCGATGCGGTCATCAATCTGGTGGGCGTGCTGTTCGATGTGGGCAAGCGCAGCTTCAAGGCTATGCATGTGACGGGGGCCGCCAACGTGGCCCAGGCGGCCATGATAGCAGGGGCCAAGACGCTCATTCACATGTCGGCCCTGGGGGCCGATGCCAAATCCGAAACCGCTTACGCCCGCAGCAAGGCCGAAGGCGAAGCGGCCGTGCGCTCAGCGTTCCCCAACGCCACCATCTTCCGGCCCAGCGTGGTGTTTGGCCCCGAGGACAGCTTCTTCAATCTGTACGGCCTGGTGGCGCAGGTCTCGCCGTTCCTGCCGTTCTTCACCAACGCCAACCCGCACGCGCCCGAGGGCGGCGGCTCCAAGTTCCAGTTGGTGTACGTGGGCGACGTGGCCACGGCCATCGTCCAGGCGGTGACGGATGCGCGCCACGCCGGCAAGACCTACGAATTGGGCGGCGGCCGCGTCTACACCATGCGCGACGTGGTGCAGATCGTGAACCGCGAAACCATGCGCAACCGCAAGATTATCGGCCTGCCATACATTTTCGCGCTGCCGGGCGCTTACATCGGCGCGGCTGTGCGCAGCCTGATGGCGCTAGTGGGCTTGCCGGTGGATTTGCTGATGTTCCCTACCACCGACCAACTCAAGCTTCTGAAAGCAGGCAGCGTTCTCACGGGCAATCTGCCGGGGCTTGAAGCCTTCGGCATCGAACCCACCGTCGCCGAAACCGTGGTGCCCATGTACCTGAAGCGCTTCCGTGCGATTCAGCAGAACAAGAAACTCCGCGTCGCGGCGCGTTAGCGCTGTGCGAGTTCAGCAGACTTAAATCTGGATGTATCCGTAGGCCGTGGCCAGCACCGCTGTGCCCAGGATCAGGCGGTAGATCACGAACGGCGTAAAGGTCGAGCGCTTCAACCACGCCATCATGAAGGCGATGGCGGCCAGGCCTGCCACGAACGACAGCCCGGCCCCCACCAGGGCGTCGTGTCCCAGGGCCGTGTTCTCGGCCTTGCTGATTTCCATCACCACCCACACACCGCCGGCGGCAATGGTGGGCACCGACAAGAGCATCGACAGGCGTGCGGCCTCGGGCCGCTCGTAGCCCAACAGGCGCGCCATGGTCATGGTGATGCCTGACCGGCTGGTGCCGGGCACGAAGGCCAGGATCTGCGCGCAGCCGATCAAGAGCACATCCATATACGATGAGTGCTCCACACGCTTGATGGTCATGCAGGTCTTGTCGACCAGGAACAGCAGTACCGCGTAGCCCAGGGTGGTCCAGCCGATCACCGCCATCTGGCGTACGGCGTCGCCCACGTATTTCTCGAAAGCATAGGCCGCCCCCAGCACGGGGATGGTCGCGAGGATGATCTGAAACGCCAGACGCGCGCCGGGGTCGCGCTTGCCGCGCACGAAGCGGGCCAGGCCCACCAGCATCGCCCACAGGTCGCGCCAGAAGTAGATGCACACCGCGAACATGGTGCCCACGTGCACGGCCACATCCATGGGCAGGCCCTGGTCGGGCCAGCCGGTAAACATGGGCAGCAGGGCCAGATGGCCGGAGGAACTGACGGGCAGGAACTCGGTCAGGCCCTGGACGATGGCCAGGACGATCATTTGTGTTAACGGCACGAGAACACCCAACCCCTTGTATCCTTTGCTTATAGCACCGCCGAGTCGCTGCCCCAAGGGTGGACGCAACTGTTAGTTAGTAAACAAAATTGAACTAAAAATATCGATGCCGCCGAACACATCTCCCGGAAAAATGCGTTTGCGGGAAATGGCTCAATTATATATGGCAGTTTATATGACCTATTATGGGAAATTCGCTGGAGGGCGCGGAACCCCCGGAGTAGCGTCCGCCACCCGATTCGACCGGCCCACGGGGCCTCGAACCGGACCCCTATAGACAAGACCGCCGGAGTTTCGCTCATGCGCCAGATGCTGCAATTCGTGCGCCTCGATCAGGCCATGCCTGAAAAACGCGAGGCCGAGGCGCGCCGCAAAGACTTCGGCGAAATCTACGACGGCTTCACGGCGGACGGTGCGGGCGAGCAGGCCTCGCGCTGCGAGCAGTGCGGCATTCCCTTCTGCCAGGTCCATTGCCCGGTGCAGAACAACATCCCCGACTGGCTGAAATTGACGGCAGAGGGCCGTCTGGAAGAAGCCTACGCGCTGTCGTCGGCCACCAACAACATGCCCGAAGTGTGCGGCCGCATCTGCCCGCAGGACCGGTTGTGCGAAGGTTCCTGCGTGCTGGAGCAATCCAAGCACGGCACCGTCACCATCGGCGCGGTGGAGAAGTTCATCACCGACACGGCCTGGAAGAACGGCTGGGTGAAGCCGGTAAAGCCAATCCAGGAACTCAAGCAGTCGGTTGGCATCATCGGTGCCGGGCCCGCCGGCATGGCCGCCGCCGAGGAACTGCGCAAACTCGGCTACCAGGTCACGATTTACGACCGCTACGACCGCGCCGGCGGCTTGCTGATCTACGGCATTCCCAACTTCAAGCTGGAGAAGGACGTGGTCGCGCGCCGCGTGAAGCTGCTGCAGGACTCAGGCGTTACCATCAAATGCAACGTCAACGTTGGCACCGACATCACCTTTGCCGAGTTGCGGAAAGTACACGACGCGGTGCTGGTGGCGACCGGCGTCTACAAGGCGCGCGATCTGGCCTGCCCCGGCGTCGGCGCGGTGGGCGTGTTCAAGGCCATGACGTACCTGACCGCCTCTAACAAGAAGGGCCTGGGCGATGCCGTGCCGGATTTTGATTCCGGCAAACTCAATGCCGAAGGCAAGCACGTGGTGGTCATCGGCGGCGGCGACACCGCCATGGACTGCGTGCGCACGGCAATTCGGCAAGGCGCCAAGTCGGTGAAGTGCCTTTACCGCCGCGACCGCGAGAACATGCCGGGCTCGCAGCGTGAAGTAGCCAATGCCATCGAGGAAGGGGTCGAGTTCGTCTGGCAGTCGGCGCCCGAGGCCGTGCTGCACGATGCAAACAACACCGTCACCGGCGTGCGCGCTGTTCGCATGAGATTGGGTACGCCCGATCAGTCGGGCCGCGCCAAGCCGGAAGTGCTGGACGGCTCGCAGTTCGTCGTGCCCGCCGACATCGTGATCGAGGCCCTGGGCTTCGACCCCGAGGATGTTCCGGCCATGTTCGGCGAACCGGGCTTAGGCATCACCCGCTGGGGCACGCTGAAAACCGATTTTCGTACCTTGCGCACCACCATGGACGGCGTCTTCGCGGCGGGCGACATCGTGCGCGGTGCATCGCTGGTGGTCTGGGCCATCCGCGACGGCCGCGATGCGGCGGCCAGCATCAACACGGCTCTCACGCTCAAACGCACAGCTCCGAAAGAAGAGCCGTTGCGTAAAGCGTCGTAATTTTAAGAGATAAGCCATGAGCGAACAAAGATTGGAAACCGGCCCCCAAGAATCGGGTGAGCAGTTTGTTTCAAACTACCAGGCCAACGTTCAGAAGCTGGAAGCGGCCCACGCCTACAACCCTGCCGATGAGAAGGACTCATGCGGGGTGGGCGTCGTCGTGGCGGTGGACGGCAAGCCGCGCCGCGCGGTGGTGGAAGCCGGTATTGAAGCCCTGAAGGTACTCTATCACCGGGGTGCGGTGGACGCCGATGGGAAAACAGGCGACGGCGCGGGCATTCACATCGAAATCCCGCAGGATTTTTTCCGCGACCACATTACCAGCACCGGCCACACGCTGGAGGCCGATACCGTGCTGGCGGTGGGCATGGTGTTCCTGCCCAAGTCCGACTTAAGCGCGCAGGAAACCTGCCGCACCATCGTCGAAAGCGAGATCCTGGCCGCAGGCTACTACATCTACGGCTGGCGTCAGGTGCCGGTGGATATTTCCATCATCGGCGAGAAGGCCAACGCCACGCGGCCGGAAATTGAACAAATCATGATCGCCAACCTGCACGGCCTGACGGGCGATGAGTTGGAGCGCAACCTGTACCTGGTGCGCCGCCGCATCGAAAAGCGCGCGCGCGAAGCCTACGTGCCCGACTTTTATGTCTGTTCGCTGTCGTGCCGCTCGATCATCTACAAGGGCATGTTCCTGGCCGAGCAATTGACGGCCTTCTACCCGGACCTGCTGGACGAGCGCTTCGTCAGTTCCTTCGCCATCTACCACCAGCGTTATTCCACCAACACCTTCCCGACCTGGTGGCTGGCGCAGCCCTTCCGCATGCTGGCGCACAACGGCGAGATCAACACGCTTCTGGGCAACGTCAACTGGATGAAGGCGCACGAATGCCGCCTCGATCATCCGTCGTTCGGCGACACCATCGAGGAATTGAAGCCCATCGTGCAGCCGGGGGGCTCTGACTCCGCCATTCTCGACAACGTGTTCGAGCTGATGTGCCGTGCGGGCCGCACCGCGCCCATGGTCCGCTGCATGCTGGTGCCCGAAAGCATCAGTAACAACGCCACCATGCCCGAGGCGCACCGCAACTTCTTCAGCTACTGCAACGCCGTCATGGAGCCGTGGGACGGCCCGGCGGCCATGTGCGCCACCGACGGCCGCTGGGTCGTAGGCTACATGGACCGCAATGGACTGCGGCCCATGCGCTACACGCTGACCAACGACGGCCTGCTGATCGTCGGGTCCGAAACCGGCATGGTGCGCGTGCAGCAAGGGCACATCGTCGAGAAGGGCCGTGTAGGCCCCGGCCAGATGATCGCCGTCGATTTGAAGGAAGGGAAGTTCTACCGCGACGCCGAGATCAAGAACTACCTCGCCAATCAGCGCAACTACGGCGAATGGATCGGGCGCACCACGCACCTTGATTCCATCATCAAGGCCGGCCAACCGGCGAAGCCCGCTTTCAGCCGCGAGGAACTCTTGCGCCGCCAGTTGGGCTATGGGCTGACTATGGAAGATATGGAGTTGATCCTGCATCCCATGGTGGCCGACGCCAAGGAAGCCGTGGGCTCAATGGGCGATGATTCGCCTTTGGCCGTGCTGTCGGACAACTACCGCGGCCTGCATCACTTCTTCCGGCAGAACTTCAGCCAGGTGACCAACCCGCCCATCGATTCTTTACGCGAAACCCGCGTGATGACGCTGAACACGCGGCTGGGCAACCTCGGCAACATTCTCGATGAGTCGCCCGAGCAGTGCGACCTGTTGCAACTGACGTCACCCATGCTCACCACGGCGCAGTTCCGCGCCATGCGCAAGTACATGGGCGATACGGCGGCCGATATTGACGCCACCTTCCCGGTGGACGGCGGGCCCGATGCCCTGCGCGAAGCCTTAAAGCGCATCCAGGCCGAGGCGGAAGATGCCGTGCGCGGCGGAAAAACTCATGTCGTCTTGTCGGACGAGAACATCAGCGCTCGCCGCGCGCCCATGCCGATGATCCTGGCAGCCGGCGCCGTGCATACGCATCTGATCAAGCAAAAGCTACGCACCTTTACATCGCTGAACGTGCGTTCGGGCGAGTGCCTGGACGTGCATTATTTCGCGGTGCTGATC
>JAEUKM010000318.1 GCA_016793085.1 Rhodospirillaceae bacterium | reverse complement strand
AGTGTCGAGGCTATTCTGAGTTATCTCGGCACGGCAGACCGCGCACGCGCCTCGTCCGCAGCCTAGCCGTTGTTCCTGGCAAATAAAAACGGCGGCCCTAAGGGCCGCCGTTTTGCGTTCGTGCGCTGTCCGTACGTTTTAATCGTTAATGGTGCAGATGGTGGTGAGGTTCAACACCGAGCCCGACACGCGCACGTTGGTCACGGTGTGCGAAATCGTGGCATTGGGCGGCGCTTCCGCCGGCGCATCGAAGAAAACGTTCATGTGGAAATCATCCGGCGTCGGGATGTAACCCACATTGGCCTGCAGCTGCGGAGCGCTAAAGGCATAGGTGGAATTGGGTTGGGCCAGAAACGAGAACTTGCCGCGCAAGACGCCCGTCGGACCGTCATGCACGCTCATCGTCAATGTGGTCGCCACCGGGTTCTTGTTGTGAATTTTCACAACACTGGGAAAGCGCGATTGCAGCGTGGTGGTGTGAATGTTCACCACGCCGATGGTGGTGGGCACGTTGCTGATGCCGTCGACGAACGAGCACACGCTCATGTTCTCGAAGAAGTCCGAAATCTGGTTGTAGTAAACGTGCTGCACGCCTGTCAGGAACTGGTTGCTCTGGATATACAGCGTCACCGTGGTATCAGCGGGATCAAACGGTCCGGCCTCGATGCTGTCCATCAGGTTGGTGATGGACAACTGCGGCGACGAGAAGGGCGCGGAGACCACCTGGGCGGTGCCGTAATCGCGCCCCGTGGCATCGCCGACGATTTTCACGTTGGCGGTAGAGGTGATGTCGGGGTTGAAGTTCGGGAACCGCACGAAACTGAAATTATCCAAGAGGCCTGGCGTGGCGTTGGGAATGACTGTGAAGTTGCCGGGAATCACCGCCGCGGCTTTCTCCACAGAACTGCGGGTTTCCGTGCTTTGGGCGCGCTCGGGCGCTGCGGCGCCGATGGGCTGCGCCGGACCGCGGCCGACCAAGTAGGCTTCGGGATTGACGATCACGTGGACGGTATCGTCGCTGGCCTGAACCGCCGGAGCAAAACCGAACGTCACAAAGTTCACAACCAATGCCGCAACGGCGGCCGATCTGATCCGTGAGCTTTTCTCTGTCATGTCTGTCGTCCTAACAACTCTAAAGCGTTTTCCCGTCACGCTTTTCATGCGCGAAGTTGTTTAAAACTCATTAAACATTGGACCGATCCTGGCCGGACGGCTGCCTGTTTAAGGTCACAACCCTGCGACATATTCCTGTAGTGAATTCAGATACTTGCCGTATCCAACCCGGCCTAATTTCTGCGATTTTTTCGCAATTTCCTCGACTTGAACGAATTTGACCGCACCTGAGTTGCACCAAACGAATCCATCGTCGTTGTACTCGTAGTCTACCGCACGATCGTTCAACAAATATGGCATTGGCGCGGCACCTTGCTTGGCCAGGTACGCATACGCGCCGTACATGGCCATCTGATCGATGCCCCAGCGCAAACCGCCGCGCTGGTAAAAATCCGCAACATACGCGGCGATAAGACGCAAATAACGCAAGCCTCCTTCGGTGGGAGCCACGGCGAACACGCTGGCGTTGAACTGGTTCCACGGCTCCCAGCGGCCCGGACGCGCACGGAACGCCGTATCAGCGTCGCCGATGGATTTGAACAGGGGCCCAAGGTCGTTGTGCACCAGGGCATCCACGTCCATCAGCCACAAGGTCTGTTTGTAATGCTTCAGGTGCCCGTACAGCCGCACCATGCGGATGGCATGGTAGTAACCGCGCGCGGTGGCAAGATCGCCCTGCGCCAGGCCGGGATACTCGGTGGACACGGCCACGGCGATGTCCTTCAAGCCCTTGCAGAACGCGGCGATCTCCTGGCCCTCGGCAGCAGCGGTATCCATGACATGCAGATGAACCTGCGCGCCCTTGGACTTGGCGTTGATCGACCGCAGCATGGGGCGGGCGAACTGCTGATAGTAGGCGTAATTGCACGAAAGATAGACGATGGGCTTTTTCTTGAACTTCTGCGCCACGACGGTCTCGACCGGCGGCAGGCCCTTGGTCAGCGCCGCGTCGGACACTTTTTGCAGGCGCGCATAGAACTTGGGATCAAAATTGACGGCATCGAAAATCCCGCCGGGGCGCAAGGCCGCGAGTTTAGCGAAAGCCGCGCCTGACTCGTCCAGCTTGCCCCGCGAGCACAGGCACGCCGCCAGCCCGCCGATGGCGTCCAGATGATCGGGCTCTTGCTTCAACACCTCTTCGGCGATGCGCTGGTAAGCATCGCGGTCCTTGGCGGCGGCATCGAAATAAAGCTCATCCAACGAAGAGCAATGATAGGGCATCAGCCGGCGCCCAGCGCGGTCGGCCCATTCCTTGTAGGGAACGTAGTGATTGAGGAACACAAGCTGCAACTTCGGCGATACCGATTGATCGGGCTTGGCGCGGACCAGCGCCTTCAAGCCCTTGGGCAGGTCATCGGGCGGTAACAGCTTGGAATACTTTATCGCTGCCGCCATGTTGGTGGGATTCACGGCCAGAGCCGATTGATAGAAGCCGCGCGCCTGGTCTGCCCGGTCGGTCGCTTCACAGATCTCGGCCATGCCGATCAGCGCACGCTCGTCGTTCGGGGTATTCTGCAGCACGCTGGCGAAGAAGGATTCAGCTCCCGCCAGGAAGCCCCGCGCCTTCAAGGCTTCGGCCAGGGTCAGGCCGTAGGAGACGATGGGCTGCGCGGCGATGGCGCGGCGTGCATACGCCTCGGATGCGTCAGCCCGGCCGCACAACAACATGATCCGCGCTGCCAGATCGAGGCCCTTGGCGTCCTGGGGTGCGGCCTGCACATGCTGCTCGGCCAGCCGGGCCGCGAGTTCGAACTGGCCGCTTTGAGCAGCCGCCGTGGCCTGGGCCGCTAAATCGGCCTGAGCCGAGGCCTGAGGTGAAGCCCCAACCGGGGGCAGCATGACACTGGACGTAACACTGGGTGCTGTGGGTGCGGGGCGTGGCGGCGTTGCCGCGGGCGCGGCCTGGCGCGGCCATAGGCGCGCATCGGGCGGCACCATGCTGAAGGCATCGCGTTCGGCCAGCTTTTGACGGTACAGGCCGTTGTAATCGGGGACCGCCAACAATTCGACGTCGCTGCTGTCCAGTTCCACGCCGATATCGTTGTAGATGTCGAGGTTGGCCAAATCCGGGCGCGGCAGTCGGCCAGCTTTGAAATCCTCCCACATCTCTGCATAGAGGCGTTCCAAGCTGGACACCAACAGCGGCATGTTGAACAGCACGCACGTATCCTTGCTGGCGGCCAGCCGTTGCCGGTACATCAGCAATCTTTGCTTATCGCGGCCAAGCTCGATGGCCAGGTGCACGTACTCATCGGGGGTATGGCAGACGAGATCGCCTAAATTCGCGGAATTCACCAGGCTTCCGCAGACGCGCGCGGCAAAGGTGCGGCCCGCCAGCGTCAGTACAGGCACGCCCATCCACAGCGCATCCGACGAAGTGGTATGCGCGCCGTAAGGCGAGGTATCCAGAAACAGGTCGGCCAGCGGATAGCGCGCCAGGTGCTCGGGGTTCTTGGCCTTGCGCGCGAAGATGATGCGCTCGGGCGCGATGCCGTGCTGCTGGGCATACTCCTTCAGGCGGGCGCTGACGCTGTCGATGGAATCGAGCAGCCACAGCACGCTGTTCGGCACCTTGCGCAGAATGGTCATCCAGCGGCGCCAGACGAACGGCGTGATTTTATGCACGCCGTTGAAGCAGCAGTAGACCACCGCGTCCTCGGGCAGGCCCTGGTCGGCGCGTGTGGGCTTCGGCCCGATGATGCGCTTGCGGTCGTTGGGCTGATAGCACGGCAGGCGCAGGACTTTTTCCGAATAGTAGATCTCGTTCTCGGGCGGGATGATGAACGGATCAGCGACAATGTAATGATGGCTGGGGTTGCCCAGCGACCCCGGGAAGCCCAGCCAGTTAACGATGATGGGGGCCGGGCGCATCGACAGCACCTTCGTGCGCGCACTGTTGGTGTAGCCGTTCACATCCACCAGGATTTCGATTTTGTCGGCGACCATGCGCTCGGCCGCCTGCTCATCGCTCATAGCCCCCAGGTCGATCCAATGATCGGCGGCGGCCTTGATGCGTTGCTGCATGCCGTCGGGCGATTCGTGCCCGCAGTAGTACAGAAACACCTCGACGTTCTCGCGATTATGCAGTTCGTAGACTTCCGCGGTCAGGAAGCCCACCGCATGCTCGCGCAAGTCGGATGACAGGTAACCGATGCGCCGGCGGCGCGGCGCAGCCGTTTTCAAAAGATCCTGGTGGCCCTGGTTGAACAGCCGCTTGGGCTGGCCGATGTTGGTTTTGGTGTAGTGCGCGGCGTTGGCCAGTTGCATCAGGGGATCGTCGGTGTGCGCAGCCAGCGACAGGGCCGAAATGCCCTTCAGCAGGTGTTCCTTGGTGATGGGCCCCGAGGGCGCGATGACCGGCCATTTGCACTGGCGCTGGCGCAGGCTGACGTAATGCTGCACCACATCGGACTGGTGGGGGTTGATCTCGAGGCTGAGTTTCAGCGCCTCCTCGGCCTTCTCGTCGATCTGGTAGCGTTCCAGCACACGGCCGATCTGCTTTAAGGCCGTGGTCTTGTAATTGGCGTTCTCGCCGGTAATCAGGCCCAGGCGGTTGGCCGCCTTGTACCAGATCTGCACCGCATCGCCCGAGGCGCCCAGGCGTTCCAGGACGTTGCCGAGGTTGATGTAGGGCGGAATGAAATCGGGGTTGATCTGAACGGCGGTTTCTAGCGCCTGGCGCGCCTCTGCAAGTTTGCCCGAAGCGCTGAGGATGACGGCGTGATTGAAGTGAATGGCCGGCAGCAAGGGATCGGAGGGGTGGGTCTCGATCCAGGCCTGGTAAAGCTGCGAGAGGGAGGCTGTCTCACCTGCCGCCGTCAGTTGGCCGGCAATCTGCAGAAGTTCACCCGCGCTCAGGGTTTGGTCTTTGGCGCGGGCTAGGGCATTCGACAACAACTCGGCGACCATCACGCTCTCTTGGTAAAGAAAAGGGCCAAACCTTTGCGGTTTGGCCCCTTGATCATGTAGCCAGTGTACCGCCTCAGTTGAGGAGCGCGGCCAACTGCGTTGTCGTCATCACTGCGATCTGCGTCGAGGTGAAGGCGTTGATCTGCGTGGTGTTCAGCACATCAAGGCCGGTGGCCGACAGCGCGGTGATCTGCGTGGTCGAGAAGGCGGCGATATCGGTCGATTCCAGACCCGTGAACTGGGTCGTGGTCAGGCCGGTCAACTGCGTAGTCGACAGCACCTGGATCTGGGTGGTGACCAGCGCCTTGATCTGCGTCGAGGTCAAGCCGCCGATCTGGTTGGTCGACAGGTTGGCGATGTTCGTCGTGTTCAGGCTGACGATCTGCGGAGCCGTCAACACGCCAAGCTGGGTCGAACTCAAGCCGCTCAGCTGGATGGTGGTGATCGCACCGATGTTAGTGGTGTTGATCGCCTTCACCTGCGTGGTCGACAGGCTGCCCAGTTGCGTGGTCGACAGGGCACCGAACTGGGTGGCCGCCAGCGAGTCGACCTGGGCCGAGGTGAGGCCGTCGATCTGCGTCGTGGTCAGCGAGCCGACGTTGAGGGTGCTGAGCACCGAGAACT
>JAEUKM010000289.1 GCA_016793085.1 Rhodospirillaceae bacterium | reverse complement strand
CATTTCGTGAATGATGGCCGGAATACCGGCCTTTGCGATCTGCCAGGCCGCCTCACAGCCTGCGAGGCCGCCGCCGACGATGTGGATAGGTGTGGGGTTCGTCATCGATACTCAACCTTGGGGGCACGCACCGGGCCCCATATTTTCCGGCACCATAAGCCCAACAGGGACCAAAGAAAACGCCCCCTCAAAACCGTGGCAAATCGCCCGTTTTGGGCTATTTTACCCCGCGTCGATCAAGATCGTTCGGGTGGCGTTCAGGGCTATGTCGAAGCAACAGTTTTACGTCGTTGGCGGCGAATACGCGGATACCTCTTTTACCGAGCCGGCCCCCGGCACCGAATTGGAACGCCGCGGGCCGTACCCCGAGCGCGAAGCCAAGGCCATTTGGCGCGAATTGACGGGTAAAACCGTCGACAACGCCATGGTTCGCTACTTCCTGAAGCCCGCCGAGGAGCAGAACGAGAAGATCTACTGGGTCGTGGGCGGCGAGTACGCCGATTCATCGTTCACGCGGCTGGCGCCGGGCAAGCAGCTCGAGGTGTTCGGCCCCTTCGAGAAGTGGGAGGGCCTGGGCTTCTGGCGCGCGCTGACGTCACGTTCGGTCGATGACGCCATGGTGCGTTACGACATCCGCAAGAACTACAACCCCAACGGCGATTCGCCCGACGCGCCCAAAATACCGACTGGGCCCGTCACCAAGACTGTCGACATCAAGCTGGCCGAGGGCAAAGGCGCATCTTTATCGCTCACGCGCCCCGGCGTGCTCAACGCCGATGAAAGCAAAAAGCTCATCGCCGAGCTGGAAGCCGCCTTGATGAAGCTGAAGGCGCAGCTTCAGGCTTAACTACGGCCCGGCTTCTTTCACCGGCACTTCGACGCACTGCGCCGGATTGCAGAAATGCACGGTTCCGGTGCGCTGATCGAGCCGGTACAGGAATGAATTCTCGTTGCTCTGCACCTGCAGCAGCGTGTAGCGCGGCTGGGTGAGAGAGGCGAAGGTCCACCCCAAAGTCAGAATCAACGTTCCGATGATGATGCCCCGGCCGATGCCGCGCCCGCCGCGCGCGCCCGGCTTCACCAGCTTTTTCGGCTTGTCGCTGTCATCGTCGTCCAGGCTTTTCTTCAGCGCGGGTTTTGGGGCCTCGGGCTTCGGCGCGTCGACCATGGCTGTACCTCATGACAGTTGAACCCGCGCCAGTATACACGCTTTGGCGTTCCCGGCGTTACGGGAAAAAAGAAGCGGGCGCCGCATGGGCGCCCGCTCAAACGTTCAAGTTGAACGCGTAAGGTTTAGAAGTCGTACTTGGCGTGGATCAGCCAGCGCGACGGTTCGTTCGGGTACTGGAACGTGATGAACGAGGCCACGTAGCGCTTGTTCGAGCAGTTGGTGCAGTCGGCCATGATCGACCAGCCCGCGTCGGGGTTGCGGAGCGCGATCCCGGCCGAATAGATGCTGCGCTTGGGCTGCAAGGTGCCCGGCAGGTTGGCGCTGGCGACCCAGGCTGTGGTTGAGTACGACCAGGTGCCGTTGAGGTCGAACTGCATGTCGCTGCCCACAGGGATGCTGTAATTGACGTTCAGCGACGAGGTGAACTTGGGCGCGCGTACCGGTTCGGCAATCTCTCCCGTCGTGGTCACGATGGCTGCGCCGCACTGCAGGCGGTTGTTGCGGCAGTTCGCTTGCTGGGCGACGATGGATGCCGCCAGGTTTTTGTACTTCGAACTTTGCGTGCCCATCGTCCACTGGAGGGTCAGATTCTCCACCGGCGCGACGGTAATATCGCTTTCCAGGCCGTAGACTTCCAAAGTCGCGAAGTTCTGGGTCAGGAAGACCGGCAGGTTGGTGACGCGGTCCACCACCGCCGAGGCGCCCTGGAAGTCCGAGACTTCGTTCAGGAACCCGTTGATGTTGGCGCGCAGCTTATCGTCCCACCAGTCGGACTTAACGCCGATTTCGTAGGTCCAGGCTTTTTCCGGACCGAAGGGCAGGGTCTGCTGCGGCTGCACCGAACGGCCGTTCCAGCCGCCTGATTTGAAGCCGCGGGTGGCGCTGACGTAGGCCAAGAGGTCGTCGTTGGCCTGATAGTTCAGCACGAAACGCGGTGTCCAGATTTTCACGCTCTGGCTGGTGGGAATGCCGTTGTTGACCATGTCGATGGTCGAGAACGCCGGCACCAGGCGCGGCAGCGGCGTCGGATTGGGCGTAAATTCGATCGCCTTGCTTTCGCTGGTGTAACGGATACCCGCCGTGGCCTTGAACTGATCGGTCATGTTCCAGTCGGCTTGCGCGTATCCCGCGTAGGCCGAGGTGCGGTTCTTCAGGACGCGGTCGACTTGAGCCAGCCGTGCGGCGGTCGATCCCGGCGGCGGCAGGGTCAGCGTGGCGAAGTTGGTATTGGCCTTTTCATGGAAGTAGTAGAAGCCGGTTACGTAGTCGACCTTGCCGTCACCCAGGCTGCCGTTGATCTTCAGTTCCTGCGTGAACTGTTCGTATGTGGCGTGGTTGACCAGCGGCGTCGAATTGCCGCGCACCACGTTGACCAGAACGCCGTTGACGACGTTGGGTGCGGCGGAGTTCAGGCCTTCGCCGCCATCAGTCATGAACTTGTGGTCCAACTCCTGATAGCCGGTGATGATGTTGATATTGGTCGTATCGTTCAGCTCGATGGCGAAGTTCGAGATCGCCTGCGTCATGTCGGCGTCGTTACCCAAGGGAATATCGACAAGGCCGGCGCTGATGAGGGTCGCACCCAGCCCGCGCGTGGTGGTTTGCGGCGTGTAGGCCACGCGTCCGCCATTGGGCCCCGGATGGTTAAGCACGTTCGACAACCCGTCGTGCATCTGGGCAACCGAGAAGTCCCATTGCGCCGTATCCGAGAACCGCGCCTGGATGGCACCGCGTAAGCCCCAGTTGTCGTAATCATTGAGTTGTTCGCCGGTCGTCAGGTTGGTGACGTAGCCGTCGTCGTTGATCCAGAAGCCGGTCCACTTGCTGAGCAGCTTGCCTTCCATGATCGGCACGTCGATGGAGGCGCGGCCCATGGTCTGATCGTACTTGCCGAAGCCCAACTCGACGAAACCGCCGAGCTCTTCCCCCGGCTTCTTCATGTAAAGATTGATGGAGCCGCCGGTGGTGTTGCGGCCGTACAGCGTGCCTTGCGGCCCGCGCAGCACTTCGATGCGTTCGACATCGAAGAAGGCGAAGTTGTTCATGGCCTGGCGGGCGTTATAGAACTCGTCGACATACGTGCCGACGGGCGGGTCGAACACCGCCAGCGATTCCGTCGAGCCGACGCCGCGCAGGTAGTAAACGTTGGCCGAGCCGAGACCTGTGTTGTTGTTGCCGTTCAGGTTCGGGATGTGTTGGATCAAATCCAAGGTGCGCGTGATCTGGCGGCGCTCCAGTTCCTGGGCCGTGATCGCGGTCAGCGCGATGGGCACGGTTTGCAGGTTTTCCGAACGGCGCTGCGCCGTGACGACGATTTCCTCAAGGCCCGATTGGGCCTGTGCGACTTGGTTTTGCGCGTAAGCGGCAGTTCCGGCCGCGCAAATGGCAAGCGCCGCCGCCCCTGAAAGCATGCGTGTCGAGAACTTCATGTGTGACCCCCACAAAGACTGAAGGTGCGGATGGTTCGAGAGGCGGGATTTACTGTCAAGGCAGGCCGCAACCACACACAATCCAGTGAACGCGGTGTGATAGTTCTGCAACGCTTTTGAACCTGTCCTAGAATTTCTTTCTGCCGGACGGCACGTTTTGGTTGACGAATGAGGCCATATACGCCCGCGACGGGCGGGCGAAAAACAACCCGATTACTCAGATGACGAGGTGAGTCGTGACGTTGAAGTTGAAACTTTTGCCGATACTCGCGGTGGTATGGGCGGCCGGACCGGGGCTGGGCGTGGCCCAGGCGCAACTGGACCCGGCGCGTGTGCTGCAGGAACTGGAGTTGCGCGAAAGCGATAAGCCGGTGCGCGAGATGAAGGGCTGGGTGAAGCCGAAGAAGATCGTGATTCTCGCCGACAGCACAGCGCGGTTGAAGTGGTTCCAAGAGGTCGCCCCCGGTGTGGAATTGGTGGCGGCTGCCTCGCCTGCAGAGGCCGCGAAGCACGCCAAGGATGCCGATGCCATTGTCGGGATCTGTCAGCCCGACGCGGTAAATGCGTCGAAAAAACTGAAATGGGTGCAGATGCCCTCGGCCGGCACCAACGAGTGCCTGGCCATTCCGCGTCTGGCCAAAGGCGATGTGCTGGTGACGAACATGCAGCGCGTCTACGGCCCGCCCATCGCCGAGCATGTGATCGCCTCGCTGTTCTACATCGCGCGCAACTTCGGCCAATTCACGCAGATGCAGAAAGACGAAAATTGGAACCAAACTGCCATTCCGCAAAACGAGTTCATGGAACTGCAAGGCAAGACCATGCTTGTGGTTGGCCTGGGCGGCATCGGCTCGGCGGTTGCCGAACGCGCGCATGCGCTGGGCATGAAGGTGATCGCCACGCGTAATTCCAGCCGCGAAAAGCCCGACTATGTGGAATACGTCGGCCTGTCGAATGAGTTGATGGACTTAACGCCCAAGGCTGACGTGGTGGTGAACGCAGCCCCCCTTACGCCCGAAACGCAAGGCCTATTCAATGCGGCTTTCTTTGCCAAGATGAAGCCCAAATCGTATTTCCTGAACGTCGGGCGCGGTGCGCAGGTGGACCAAAACGCGCTGATCGCGGCCCTCACGGAAAAGCGTATCGCCGGTGCGGCGATTGACGTCGCCGACCCCGAGCCCTTGCCCAAGGGGCATCCGCTCTGGAAGGCGCCCAACCTGTTCATCACCCCGCATACATCCAGCTTTTCGGATATCCGCTTCGACCGGGTGTGGATTGTGATACGCGAGAACCTGAAACGCTACGTGGCGGGCGATAAGATGTATTCGGTCGTCGATGTAAAACGCGGCTACTAAGACGTGCGATACAAAAAAAGGGCGCCGAGAAATCGGCGCCCTTTGCGTTTGTATGTGTGAAGACGAAGCTTACGACGAACCTTTCTTGGCCGGGGCGGGGGTCATCAGCGTCACCCAGGTCTCAAACGTGGTCATGTTGGGCTCCACCCACTTGTCCGGTGCGTTCAGATACTTCGGATAGTTCTTCTCCGTGTATTCGCGGATTTTGGCGGGCAGGTCGGCCGTGCTTTTCAGCCCGAAGGTGCGCGTGTTGTAGACCAGGCGCGCGGGCGCGTTGTCCATCAGCATCCAGGGCATTAGAGGCGCTTCCTTGAACCAGGCGCCGGTCGAGTAGGCCTTGGGCTTGCTCGGATCTTCCAGGTCCGACAGGCGCGTGTGAATCTGGAACATCTCGGAGGTCTTGTACCATTCGCCGATGTATTCGCGCGGCCACTTTTCTTTCTTGAAGGGCGAGGGCCAGCGCGTGTGCACGGTGAAGGTGGCGACCACGCGGTCGTCGAAAATGTCCCACGGCAGGATGAACGGGAAGGTGACGGTTTCCTGCTTGCCTGCTTCGCCGAAGGTCTGCTTGAACTCGGTGGAGTAGTACGAATTCACCGGGTCGTTGGTGGTCGGGTAGACTTTCACGGTTTCATTGCTGAAGGGGTTCTTCCACTCGGTCAAAATCGCGCCCGAGCGCAAGTCCGTGTAGTACGAAATCTCGCGATGCAGGTTCTGCCAGCGGCCGTCGGGCATTTTGGTCACGCGGCTCATGCCGAAGCCTTCATAGCCGAATAAGGGAATGTTTTTCTGGTCCGGGCTGGTGACCAGCGCCACTTCGCCCTTGTAATAGCCGCAAGTTTCCGAGCCGCTGTCCAGCGAGGCGGCCAGCTTTACCCAGGCCGTCAGGTTGTCCTCGGGTTTGGTGAAATCCAGCTTCAGCTTGCCCTTGGCGGGTTCGGCCGCGCCCAGGGCGCTGCCCGCAGTTCCGGCCACAAGCGCGCCCGCGCCGAAGCCCAAGGCCCGGCGGCGGTTGAAACTGCCGTCCGTCCAGAACGTCGCCTTGGTCGGATTCATATTAATAAGAGACATCGGTTTCCCCTTCCGGCTATGAGATGGGCCAGACCGTAGCCGCACCGTGCGGGCGGGCGAGAGCGGAAAAGAACTGAAATCCACATGGTGGTGGAAGGTCAGCGCGACAGGGAGAACGCCATGCCGAGTGCAGAGCGGCAATTATTGATCATGATCGCAGGGCCTTACACATCGGGCGGCGCGGGGCCTGCGCAACGCGAACGAAATCTGCATCTTCTGAACGAAGCCGCCGTGAAGGTGTGGGAGAAGGGTCACGTACCTTTGATCGGCGTGAACGCGGTGAAACCGGTGATCGACGCGGCTGGCGAGGGCCGCTACGCCGAGATGATGATGCCCATGTGCCTGGTGCTGGCCGAACGGTGCGATGCGGTGTTGCGCATCGGCGGTGCTTCAACAGGGGCGGATCAAGAAATGGAATGCGTCGCCGCCAAGGGCGGGTTCGTGTTCCGCCATGTGGATGAAATCCCCAGCGTTGCATAGGACTGTTTTGGACTTTTTTATTCTCACGCTCCTGGTCAAAGCCGTCTGCACGGCCGCCGTGGTGGTGGGGGCCTCGGTGGCTGCCGAAAAGTTTGGGCCTTTCTGGGGCGGGCTGATTGCCTGCTTTCCCATCTCGGCGGGCCCGGCTTATGTGCTGTTGGGCTTGCAGCATGATGACGCTTTTATAGCCGCCAGCGCGCTCTCCAGCTTCGCCAGCGGTGTGGTGATCTGGGCTTTCGCCATTCTGTTTGTCCGCTTGGGCCAGCGTTACAATGTTTGGGTCAGCCTGACGGGCACGCTGGCGGTTTGGCTGGTGCTGGCGCTGATCGTGCGCGCCGTCCCGTGGACGCTGCCGACGGCGGTGCTGGCGAACGTTGTTGCGTTCATGGCGACGCTGAAGTTCACGCCCACGGTGACGCTGGATACGGTGCGGCGAAACCCGGCCGCCAAGGCCCACTGGTCCGAGTTGCCGCTGCGCGCTGTGCTGGTGGGCCTGTTCGTGGCGGTTGTCGTCACGGCGTCCGACGCCATCGGGCCCGCTGCCACGGGCATCGCGGCGGTGTTTCCCATCGCCATGTCGAGCCTCGCCGTCATCATGGCGCGCAGCCTCGGCATGACGGCCGCGCGGGCGGCCATTGCCGCCACGGTGAAGCCGATGCTGGGGATCGTGCTGGGCATGATGGTGCTATCGCAGACGGCGGTTCAGATCGGCAAATGGCCGGCTTTGTTGCTGGCGTTCGCGATCTCCATGACCCTGCCGCTGCTGATCGCACGCTATTGGCGGCGCGCATAGCGCATATACGTGTCGTGGCTCTTGATCTTAACCTGGCCCTTGGTCAGGCTTGTCTGGTCCACAGGGGAGGACTTGACCCATGACCATTGTGCTTCCGGTAACGCTGGCGACCGCTGGCGTATTGTCGCTGATTTACATCGGGCTTGCGCTGCGCATTATTCAGGCGCGGTTCAAGTACCGCGTCAGCCTGGGCGATGCGGGCAATGCCGATTTGCAGGCGCGCATCCGCAGCCACGGCAATTTCGGCGAGTACGTGCCGCTGCTGCTGATTTTCCTGGGGCTGTTGGAACTGGCGGGCACGGATAAAACGGTGCTGGCCGTGTGCGCAGGCCTGCTGGTGCTGTTCCGGGTGCTGCACTTTGTCGGCATACCGCGCCGCAGCCCCAACCCGTTCCGCTTCATCGGCACGGTCGGCACTTTTGTGCTGATTATCACGGCCAGTGTGTATGCCCT
Source organism: Rhodospirillaceae bacterium (assembly GCA_016793085.1). GTDB lineage: Bacteria > Pseudomonadota > Alphaproteobacteria > Rhodospirillales > Rhodospirillaceae. The sequence continues at coordinate 5,650 of JAEUKM010000289.1, read as the reverse complement.
GCGGCTGGCGCTGGGCTGAGAGGCATTTTTAAACGATGAGTACCGCCGTACTCGCGTTGTGTTGGGCGTTGTTTTCCGGCGTGGTGTTCGTTCTCGTCACCCGGCCCTGGAAAAGCGCCGTCAACCGCTTGCCGTGGGCCTTGGGGCCGGGCCTTGTTGCCATGGCCTGGGTACTGGGCACGGGCACGGCGGCCATGAGCGACATGATGGCCGAGGGGCGTTGGACCGGCGCGACGCTGACTATTCCCATCGTGCCGCTGAAGGCGCTGCTGTTCGGCTTTCTGGCGTACTACTGCGGGCGCGGGGTGGTCGCGGCGCGTGCATCGCAAGGCACCATGGCGCAACGCTGGGCTACGCCTGCCGTGCTTGCGGTTGCCTTGGCCTACCTGTTCGTGGGCGATGTTATTGCTGTACGCGGCTTCAATCTTGAGCGTCAGGCCAAGCGCGCGGACTTGAGCGAGCCCGAGATCGAACGCATTGCAGCGCGTGTTCGCCAAGGCCGCGCAACGTCCGACGAAGCTACAGCGTTTATTGCAAACCCGCTGTGCCCTGATGATGTGCGCGAAGGGGCCGTGACAAACGCGGATCAATACGTGCGCCTGGCCGCAGCCCGGAACTCGAAGCTGTCGATGGACAATCTGCTGAAACTGAGCCAAGACCCGGAATATCAGGTGCGCCTTTACACCATTTACAGCGACCGCCTGCCGCCCGAGGCGCTGACGCGCCTAGTGGAAGATGCAAACGAGTATGTGCGCGAGGCGCTGACATGGCGCAAAGAACTGCCCGACGATCTGTTTCAGAGGTTGACCACGGATACCAGCAGCCGCGTGCGGGCCGCCGCCGCCCTGCAGCCGCGCATTGCCGATGACGATTTGAAGCGTCTGCTGGCTGATGCGGATCAATCCGTGCAGCGTGAGGCGCGCCGCGCCGCCGACAACCGCGGCTGGGAGTAACACGCATGGCCTTCACCACTGCCGCATCGCCGAGCGTTCAGGGATTTTCCGCCAACCGCGCGCTGCAAATCACCCTGGCCGTGTGCGCCGTGGTGTGGGTGTGGGCGGCCATAGACCCCGTGTACCGCTTCGACTGGTTCCTCGAGAACATTCTGGTGGCCGTAGGTGTTGGGCTGTTTGCCTGGCTGCACCGTACGCGGCCGTTGTCTGACCTGTCGCACCTTCTGCTGGCGGTGTTCTTCTGCATGCATGTGGCCGCGTCCCACTACACGTACTCCGAAACACCGTGGGGCGACTGGCTGAAGGATGCGCTCGACACCGACCGCAACCACTACGACCGCATCGTGCATTTCAGCTTCGGCCTGCTTCTGGCTTATCCGGTGCGCGAGTATTTGGTGCGGCATGTGCGGTTTTCCGGGTTTTCCTCGTTTTTCTTCGCCTTCGTTGTTCTTGTGGCATGCAGTGAGGTGTATGAGATCATCGAATGGCTGGTGGCCGCCATTGTCGACCCCGAGGCCGGCACTGCGTTTCTGGGCACGCAGGGCGATCCCTTCGACGCCCAGAAAGATACGGCCCTTGCGCTGCTGGGCACGGTGCTGACCTTGTGCGCGACAGCACTGTTCGAGCGGCGTTGTCATGTGAATAACCGCTGATTTACATCCTGCATTTGCAGGCGAAAGCAGGTGAGTTCTGGGGAATATGTGGAGAACGCTTTTGTGAATATCTTCCCCCGTTTTCATCCACAAGAGCGCCATCACGCCCGGCGAAAAACCTGGGGGAAACTGCCGGGGCCGCCTTACGGCCCATGCCCGATTGTGCGAAGCTAGCGTTGCTTGTGATGCAGACAAGGGGAGTTCCGATGCAACGCCGTACCGTTCTGTCATCCATCGCCGCCGCCGGGTCAATGCTGGCCGCACCCGCCATCATCGGCCGCGCCGCCGCGGCCACCGCCCCCTTCGATGCGTCCAACCCTGCGCATGTGGCGCTGGCCTACCGCAAGCTCGGCTGGTCGGCGACCGAGAAGCTTTCCATGCATTGGATCAATCTCACGCGCTACGGCATGGTCGACACCAAGCTGACGACGCTGTGGGAAAGCGTCATCGGCATTCTGTTCTTCACCACCGACGTGAAAGACGCGCCCGGCGACTACAACGTCACCTCCTGTAGTTTTGAGTTTCTACCTCGAGCCCGCCACGGGCGCGCCCATGGACAAGTTCAAGAACCCCTACACCGGCGCAGTGCTCGACATTCCCTACGGCGAGGGCAAACCCAACACGCGCCTGCAAAAAGCGACGGGCATGGACATCAACATGAAAGCGCCGCCGGGCATGAAGGCGGGGGCGTCTTCGACGCGCAAAGCCTGGGCCGAAGGCGATGAGGTGTGGGTGCAGGGCGATCTCGATATCCGCATGGAGGCCGAGGGCGACAAGCAGGTGAGTGCGGCCATGGGCGCGGGCGGGTCGGGCACGCGCGGAGATATGCCGACGATGACGCGGCTGATGCAGGTGAACGACTGGTTCACCTATCACGGCAAAACCAAGGATGTGCTGGATGCGAAGAACGTGAACCCGGCGAGCGATTTGTACTTCAACGACCTCAACACCTGGTCGGGCTGGCTGAAGATGGGCGACAAGCCCGGTAATTTTATCGGGCGGGGCTTCGGGCGCAAAGTATTCGCTTACGACGATATGCCCGCGTTGTGGCGCAAGCTGGTGGCCGAGCGCTATCCCGACATCGCCAAAAACCCCGACAAGTGGGTGCGGGGCGGGTAGGGCGAAGCAGCCGTCAACACGAAAGCACCTCGCCGCTCTTTGCGCCGCACAGAAAAAAGTCCATCACCGTGTCATCGCTGACGTGCCCCGTGTGCGCCTTCAATGGATTGGCCAGCGCGTTGAACCACGGAAATGCGATGGTGGAGTAGACGTTGACGAAGCGCGCATCGGCGTTGTCGTCCATGGGGAATTCGAAACTGAGAAGATCGTTGGGGTCGCTAAAGGCCACTACCTCCAGCCGTCCGTTGAAGATATCCGTGGCCATGGGGCGCACCGCGCCATCGGGCCGTAAAACAGCGCCGCCGCGCAAGGCGCGCAGCACCATGGCGGCTGGTTCGTTCGCTACTGTCTGACCAGCCTGATCCGGCGGTGTTGCGCTGCTGAGGACGGGTCCGGTGCTTTCGCGGCCTATGCTTTCGCGGGCGGCCGACCATTCACCCAACTGTAGAAGCGAAACCTGATTGGCCATCATGTACACGCTGTCGGTGCTGGCGGCTAAGGCATCGAAGGCAGCCTTTGTGCTGGGCGATGGGCTGGCGCGAAGATCTGTGAGCGAGCGGTACAGCATCATGCTGCCGAGACTGAACGACACCAGCGCCACGGGTTCGCGGCCGGGCGCATCGGCGCGTTGAGTTATGATGCGTTTGGCCGGAATGCCCTCGCAGTCTGGCGTTTCGCTTTGCGGCATGGGTTTCGGCGTGCCGCCGACGAAGTGACACAGCGCGTGTTTCACGGTTTCGCGCATGACACGGCCATACGTGCCCACATACAGTACCGCATCGCCGAAGCCGTCTTTCATTAAGTCTTCTTTGAGCGCCTTGTTGATCAGCGCGCGTTTGCCGATGTCCGGTTCGGCCAGTTCTTTCTTTTTGATGCCGATGGTCATGGGCGCCCAGGTGAGGGCGTAGACCTCCACGCTCCGCAGGCGCGGCGATGACGATTTCAGTTCGTACGTATCCAGGGTGGCTTCGCCGTCCGCTCCCGCCGTCTTGATGATGATGGGATTGGCCGGCAATTGCGGTACGCAAGGTCCAGGGCCGCCGCACGACAAGTTGAGCCGGTTGGACAGTGCCGCGACAAGCGGCCACACATACGTGCGGTCCTTGAAGCCCATGCCGTGGATGACAAAGATGCGCGCCGGTGCCACAGGGCCCGATGCGTTTTCGGGAACCGCCACCAGCTTTTGAAGTCCGTTGAACGACAAATCCCGGTCGCTGCTGTGGATGTGCGTGCTGCCGCAGGCGGTGAGGCCCAACGCAAGCAGTACCGCCGAACTTGTGCGGCCAAACAGGTCTTGGACGGTCATGAGCGGTCTCCTCCAATTCCTTGAAAGTTTGGGGGTGCGCGTCTGCTGCGTCACCTGTCAGGTGTGACAGGATTCAAGGCCTTTTAACGATCATTATCTTGTTGATATCCTGTTTCTACTTTTGAGAATTGCGTTCGTCTAAGTCATCCTCGAAACTATGGGGGGCAAAATTGAAACTCGATTTTAATCTAAAAGGCCGCGTACGGAACCTCAACCTACCGCCATCAACAGTTAATTCACTTATTCCAATTTTCGAAGCGGTCACAAATTCAATTCAAGCGATTGAAAGTCGATACAATAGCGATCTTAGTAAGGGCAATATCTATATCACAATTGAATTAGACAGAGAAAAAGGAACACTGCGAGCGGTGGTAATGGATAATGGTGTTGGCTTAAACAAAGCCAACTTTGAGTCATTTAGAACATCAGACTCTGAACAAAAATCTTTAGTAGGAGGGAAGGGCGTTGGAAGACTATCGTGGTTGAAAACTTTTGATCACGCGCAGGTAAATAGTACTTATGAAAATGAGACGGGCGAAATTGAGGAAGTTTCATTTGAGTTTCGTTTGGACACTGAAGAGCCGATCTCTCAATTAGCGACTAAGAAATTGTCTGGCCCCAATCATAAGGCCGAAATCGGGACTGCGGTTATTCTAAGTGATATGTCCCGTGCATACTTTCACTTTTTCCCTAAGAAAGCTAACACAGCTGCTCAGCACTTGGTTCGCCACTTTTTGCCATATATTGCCTCTCCTTCACCTCCGAAATTTACACTGATCTTCGAACGTGAGCAGTTGCAACTGCACGAAATATACGATTCTGCAAAAAAAGAAGAGCAACAAGGTAAATTTACCATCTCAAGTGAAGCTTTTACTTCGTTTTCGGATTTCGATTTGGCCGAGCTTTTTGGAGCGGATATTACTTCAAGCGAAACAACAAAAGATGGCGAGGAGACTCAGGATTCACCAGAGAGTAAGCAAGTTATCGATTTTAAACTTCACCACATGTTATTTGATAAATCGATGGGAGGAGGCGCGTCTGGTTCGAATTGGCTTTTCTTTATTGCTAATAAGCGGGTTGTTGATGGCTACCCAATAGATAAACAGATCGGTCTGCGCTCATTTGGGGATGACAATGACACCATCTACATTGGGCTAATTAGCGGTGACTTTCTAGATGAGAGAGTCAGTCAAGAAAGGACGAGCCTAGCGTGGAGCAACGAGGAAGCTGAAGTAATTAAACGCGAAGCGCTAAATATGGCGAAGGAGTACCTTGCGCCATACATTCGTAAAGTGCGCGATTCCCAAAAGGAACTTGTGTGTAAATTGATTGATGAGAACCCGCAGTTCTTATCTGTAAAATCTACTCTTGACGACTTTGTAAATACTAAGCTGGCTTTGAACGTGCAAGATGCCGAGACTATTTATATCGAACTAAGTAGACACAAAAGAAGACAGCGTAAACAACGCGAAAAGGTCTTGCAAAAAATCAACTCTGAAGAAAATGATGAGCAGTTGAGAGTGCTAATTGGTGAATACACTAAAGAGGTAAATGATGATGCAAGAGGATTGCTTGCAGATTATGTGGTTAAACGTCGTTCGATAATCGACTTACTATCT
>JAEUKM010000261.1 GCA_016793085.1 Rhodospirillaceae bacterium | reverse complement strand
TCGCAGGCGAGCTGGCCGATGGACGTGGCCAGGTCGAGAATCCGCGACACCTTGCCGTCCTGGGGTGTGGCGCACTTGGCGGCCAGTTTCTGGTGCAGGACATCGTCCTTGCCGCCGTCGCCGAAAAACACCGAGGTGCCGTAGTCGTAATACAGGCCCGCCAGGGGATGGCCGGTATAGCCGCCGGGCTGGATGTGAATCTCGACCGTGGCGTATTCGGGATAGACGAAATCGGGGTCGTAACTGAGCGTCCCCGGCCCGCGTTTCTCGGCATCGGCGATTTTGCGCAGAAAGTCGTCCTGCTGCAGGTTGTACGACTCGATAATGCGCTGCTTGTAAATCTCCTGGGCGCTGCGTTTCACGCGCAGGAAGGTGGCCATTTCCGGCACATTGCGCGACACCTCGCGCACCTTTTCGATGACTTTATGATCCAAAGCCAGTTCGACCCCGTTCTTCTTCAAGGCATCGGCGGCCACGGCCGAAATCTGCTTAAACGGCTCATGCAGCAGGAGATTGCGGGTATCGCGCATGAAATCGGCGTAGGTCTCATCGGCGCGGGTCAGAAGGGCCGGCGTATTGCCCACCTTGCCGCGGTCTATGAGATTGTTTCTTAACGTCATGACGCGTCTCCGCATACTGGCCCCGCCGATTTGGGGCGCTGGCAATGATAGCCCCAGAAAGGTTATAAAGAGAAGACGAATTACCGGACCCCGGCCCTCAACAGCCCGCCGCCGGCCCAAACAGGAGAGCCCGCGATGCTTGTGCCCCCGCCTATGGCCCCCCACGGCATGACGCCCGACTGGTCGCACGACGACCGCGCGCGCCAGGCCTTCCAGCGCACCTTGCGCGAAACGGTAATCCGCAAGCTGTCGGCCGGCAGCCGGGTGGTGTTCGAAAAACGGGTGAAGCCGCGCTTCGAGAAAGAGAACGGCCGGCCTTTCAAGGACCGTCACGAAGCCCGCAAGGAAATGCGCAAAGATACGTACTACCAGTCCCACTTGAGCATTCAGCGCGCGGCCCAGGAACTGATGTGGGCGTCCGTGACCTACTCGCTCGACCGCCAGCTCGGCGAGCTGATGGCGCGGGCGAAAGAAACCAAGGCCAAGCTGGGCAGCCTGACCTTGGACCCGGCCCTGAAGATTCCGCGCTACATCGATAGCCTAGACATCCACTGCATGCCCGGCGGCTACACCACGGATTTAGGCGATGGCGACGTGGCGGCGGGAGCGATTTACGAGCAAGGCTCGTACATTTACGGCAGCGGCCGCGGCGGCGCCTATGGTGATCGTCTGGGCCACGCCATCGCGCGCTACCTGAAGCGCAATCACCCGGACTTCAAGCCCCAGCGCATTCTCGACATGGGCTGTGCGACGGGCAACAACACGGTTCCCCTTTACGACGCCTTCCCCGAAGCCGAGGTGCACGGCATCGACCTGGGCGCGGCCCTGCTGCGCTACGGCCATGTCCGCGCCGAATCGCTGGGCAAGAAAATCCACTTCAGCCAGCAGAACGCCGAGAAAACGAATTTCGCCGACGGGTCTTTCGATCTCGTTGTCTCGAATATCCTGTTCCACGAAACCTCGCGCACGGCGCTGCCGCGTATCCTGGCCGAGACGCGCCGCCTGCTGCGACCGGGCGGGCTGATGATTCACCTGGAAGTGGACCAGTTCGCGAGCCTCGACCTGTGGCGCCAGATCGTGTTCGACGCCGAGACCTACAACAACAACGAGCCCTTCTGGTCCACCTACCGTGATATGGACTTGCTGAACGTGACCGAAAGTGCGGGCTGGCCTAAGGGCAGCGTGGTGCTGGACTCCGAGCCTATGGAAAACGTTCCGGTGACATTGCAGGCGCCGGCGCAGTTGAAGTCGGCCGTGCCGGGCTTTTTGATCATCGCCGGGCGCAAGTAGGAGCGGACCATGAACCAGACCGCCAAAGTGCATGTTCCGCAGACCGCCAAAGGCCACCGGCCTTCGTTTTTCGATGATCCCATCAACGACCGGATCATGGCCATGATGATGGCGCTGGTCACCGAGGTTTCGGTGCTGCGCGACCGCGTCGACACCATCGAGGTGGTCGCCGCGAAAAAAGGCGTCATGCTGGCCGAGGAGATTGAAAAATACATCCCCGATGCGGCCCGCGCCGAGGCCCGCGAGCGCCAGCGCCAGGAACTTCTGGACCGGGTGCTGTATATCTTCCAGGAAGAGGTGGAAGACATTGCCCGCAACGACACCGCCGAGGCCTACGAGACGGCGGTGAAGGTCAGCGCGGAGACTTAAGGCCGCTGCGCGGCATTTATATTCACTTTCAGATGCGGGATATCACCGGATGCGCTTAAGCCGCAGAACGTTCATGGCCACCACCGGCGCAGGCGCGGCAATGCTGCCGCATATCGGCCGCACCGCTGATGCCAAAACCTTACGCATTGCTATCGGCGGCTTTCCGCCCGAAAAAGGCAACGCCTACGCCAATATCCAGACCCCGGCCATCATCCTCAACAGCGGCTTGTTCGACGGCCTGACCAGGCTGAACAAGGACGGCTCGCTGTCGCCCAGCCTGGCGACATCGTGGGAGCCGGTGGACCCCGTCACCTGGCGCTTCAAGCTGCGCGATGACGTGGTGTTCTCTAACGGCAAGACATTCGACGCGGGTGCTGTAGTGCACGCGGTGGAGTACCTGGTGGCCCCCGGCCCCGCCACCGAGGGCGTGCGCCGCGACATGCCGTTCCTGGCAAGCGCAAAAGCCATCGACAAAACCACGGTCGAGATCGCGACCAAAATGCCCATCCCCTACTTCCCGCGCTATGCCGCCGTGCTGCTGATCGTGGAGCCGGAAACCTGGCAGAAACTGGGGGCCAAAGCGTTCTCGGAACAGCCCGTGGGCACCGGGCCCTTTAAAGCCGACAGTTGGGACGTGGGCCGCATCATGTTCTCGGCCAACCGCACCTCGTGGCGCGCGCCCAAGATCGACGGCATCGAGTGGCTGCTGCTCACCGACGTGCCCTCGCGTCTGCAGGCGTTGCTGTCGGGGCGGCTGGACGTTGTGTACCAATTGCCGCCCGAGGATTTCGACATCATCAAGAATTTCGGCGGCACCGTGGTGCGCACCAGCGAAGCCTCGGCGGCGGCGGTGTTTTTCAACTTCCTCAACAAGCCCGACTCGCCCCTGGCCGACGTGCGCGTGCGCCGCGCCTTGAACATGGCCGTGGACCGCAAGAGTATCGTCGACGTGCTGCTGAACGGCGAAACCAAGCTTTCAAGCCAGCCGACCGTGCACGAATCCTTCGGTTACGATCCCAGCATCCAGCCCTACCCTTACGACCCCACGGCGGCGAAAAAGCTGCTGGCGGAAGCGGGTTATGCGAACGGGTTTCCCATGGTGCTTGAGACCGCTACGGGCTCGACCAACAGCATCCTGATCGTCCAGCGTATCGCCGACGACCTGACGCGGGTGGGCGTGAAGGTGGAGGTGCGCCAGAAGGGCGTGATCCAGTTCCTGAACGACTTTGTGCGCGGGCGCTTCGAGGCCGACGCCTTCACGCTGCAATGGGGCTCGTACCCCACGCTGGACGCCATACAGATGACGATCATGAGTTCGTGCCGGAAGAATTTACCATGGTACTGCAACCGCGAGATCCAACCCGTCATCGACGCCGCCTGGCAGGAGCAGGATCCGGCCAAGGCGCTGGCCCTGCGCCAGCAGGTAATGCGCTTCTACCACGACGACGCGCCTGGCCTGTTCCTGCACGAGAACGTCACCTTCTTAGGCTTGAGCCCGCGCACGTCGGGATACAACGCGCACTTCGGCTTCGTCACTTACGAAAACATCCGCATTTCTTAGCCGCACGCGCACAAACAAAAACCCCCGGATCACTCCGGGGGTTTTTCGCTTTAGGCTTGGTCTCGATTTAGAAACTGATCTCCGATTAAAACTCGATCGAAGTGCGCAGACCGAACTGGCGCTTGTTCTGCGGCGTCACCGCGACGCCCTGGTTCAAGGTCAGGCCGGCCAGGTTGGGGGCCGTGTCGAAGTCCGTCCAACGGGCGCAAGCGGTCCAGTTGTCGTCCTGGAGCAGGTTTTTGACGAACACCTCGAGCCGGAAGTTGTCCTTCTCGACGCCGGCGCGGGCGTTAACCAGCCAATAATCGTTGCACTGGGCCAGGTTACTTTCATCAACATAGGCTTTTCCGAAGTACAGCAGGTCTCCGTTGACGAACCAATCCCAATCCTGTGTCAGTTCGGTGTTGTATCCCGAGCTGAGCGCGCCGGACCATTTCGGGAAGCGGGCGTTCGAATTGCCCTTCATCTGCGAGAAGCCGGCAATGGGCGCAACGAAGTTGAACAGGAAGTCCTTATACTTCGAACGCGCGTAGGTGAGGGTCAGCTTGGCATCCCACTCTTCGGTGATGGCCGCAGCACTTTCCCATTCCACGCCCCATAGCTTCGAGGTGCCGGGGACGTTGACGTTGCGCGAGTTCAGGAACGGCGTACCGTCGAGATTGCGCGCCGGTTGACCCACCGCGCTTAAGCCCACCGGGTTGCCGCCGATGCAGCCGCCCGCAAGCCCGTGGCTGGGGCTGCCGCAGTCTTCCTGAATCAAGGCGACCGAGCGGCCCTTCTGGCCTTCCCATTCGCCGTAGTAGCCCGCGACGTTGAAGCTGAGGCGGTTGTCGGCCAGCGTTTGCTTCCACCCCAACTCATACATGTCCAGGATTTCGGCCGGCAATGTGGCGCCGGTCGCAGGTCCGAGCTGGGTTTGGTATTGACGCAGTTCGTTGGGCGTCGCGATCGCGATTTGCGAATTGGGTTGCCCCTGGATCACGCCTTTAGCGTAGCTGGCGTAGATGTTGGTTTCATCTGAGGGCTGCCAACGCAAGATCGCGCGGGGCAGGAAGTTCTTGTCGATCTTACGCAACGGGCTCGCGGTCAGGATGGCCGTGGCGGCGTTGTTGTGCTGATAGCGGCCTTCAAAGCTGGCGGTGACCTGCTCGGTGATGTCGTAGGACACCGAGCCGAACACGCCCCAGGCTTTGATGAGGTCGGTGTCTTGCAACAGGTTGTTGGCGCTGGTGAAGGGATTGCGCGTGCAACGCTCTCCCGGCGGCGGCGCCGAGATAATTGTTGTACAGAGCGACACAACGTCGCCGCCCGCACCGGCTTGGACAAATTTCTGATGGTAGTAGTTGGCGCCGACAAGCCAGGTGAGCGGCTGATCCTGCGGCGAGCTGATGCGCCCTTCGAACGAGTAGTCCTTGGCGTCCTGCGGGTCGCGTGAGTACCAGTTCTCAAGCGCCGACAGGCCGAAGTCACGGATCCAGTTGGCGCGCAGCCGGTTATAGCCGCCCTGCAAATCGGCCGAGTAGCCGTCGGCGAATTCGTAGGTGAACGCGGCCGACCCACGGAAGATATCGCGCTCAAGCCCCATGTGGTCGATAAACGGCACGTTCAAGGGCGCGGTATTGGGGCGGTTGACCAGGAAGTTGAGGAGCAGGTCGGGCTGACCGATGAAGGCGGCCTGCTGCGGACGCAAGCTGGTGTTGCTGTCGATAATTCTTGTATTGCCGAGGTTGGAGATCGCCGCACCCTGCTTCGGCACGATGCCGCAGATGTAGTTGCGCGGACTGGCGTTGGGGGTTGCAGGATCCTGTGTCTGGATCGTCTTGCCGGTACAGGTGTTATTGCGCAAACCGGCGACGATGCCGCCGGCGGCCGGGCCGTCGTCGTCACGCACATAAAAAGCGCGCAGCTTGACGGTCAGGTTGTCGGACGGCTGCGCGAACAGCGCCGTGCTGACCGACTTCGAGCTTTCTTCGCCCAGTTCGCCGCCGTCGGAGGCCGTGAACATTGAGCCTTTCGAGTACAGGCGCGAGCCGATGCGGAAGGACATCTTGTCTTCGACCAACGGACCTTCGAAGCTGGCCGAGACGTCGAACTCGTCATACGTGGCGCCCGATGCGCTGACCTTGCCTTTGTATTCTGTCAGCGAGGGGTTCTTGGTGATGTAGTTCACCGCGCCGCCGAACGTGTTGCGGCCGAAGTAAGCCGACTGCGGCCCTTTGATGACTTCGATGCGCTCCACGTCGTCCAGCGGAATGGATTGCGTACCGCCCAGCACATAGATGCCGTCAATGAACAGCGAACCAAGCTGCAACGACGGGCTGGCAGAGTTCACGTTCATGCCGCGGAAGCGGATGGCCGAGTTATAACGGCCGGGAACCTGGCCGCCCTGGTTGGAGTACTGCATGCCGGGCGCGGCAAAGGCGATGTCTTCAAGGCCCTTGAAGCCCTTCTCTTCGATGTCCTTGGCCGAGAAGGCCGAGATCGAGAGGGGAATCTCCTTCAGGTTTTCTTCGCGCTTACGCGCGGTGACGACGATTTCTTCCAGCGCCGGCTGTGCGTACGCTGGCGCTGCCAGAGACAGCGCGAGCACGCTCGCAGCCGTCATGGTGGCAAGACGCGACGTTTTGCTCATCGATTACCCTCCGAGAAAGACTTTTGAAGATGACTTGTGTCTTTGTTGTCGCGCTAAAAAAGCCCCCGGCGCGACCGATTGAAAAAGTACCGCTGCGTGGCCATAAGCTCAACTGATCAGAACATAAGAAGATGTGATGCTTCAGCGCTGTGGCATGAAAAGCACGATTAACCCCCTGTGATCATACGTGCTTATGCCATGGCATATATTGGCATAGGGCCGCTGCTCGCGCTGCCGCGTATTAGTCATGCGTTTTGCATCCAGAGCGTGAATGTTAGCGCGCGGCATCGGCACAGCAATTCAACCGCAGCAATATCGTCATAAGGAAAAGATGACCTCCGGCGTCTTTTCTTCCGCACTGCCGCATCACACAATATGTGCATGATCGCGCAGTTCAAATGCCGGGCCATTGCGGTGGCGATGCTGGTCGCGCTCACCGCGGCCGGCGCTCAAGCCGCCGAAAAGGTTCTTCGCATCGGCAATATCCTGATGCCGCAGTCGGTGGGCAATCCTTACCGCACCACCGGCATCCCCAACATTTATACCTGGGCGGCAATGTACGACGGGCTGACGCGCATCGATGAACAGGGCCGTGTTCAGCCGTGGCTGGCGACAAGCTGGCGCAACATCGATCCGCTGACCTGGCGCATCACGCTGCGCCCGAACGTGATCTTCTCCAACGGCGCGCCGTTCAACGCCGAGGCCGTGCTGAGCGCGGTTGCATACTTCCAGACGCCCGAGGCCATGCGCGAGCTTGTCGCGCGCGAACTGAAGTTCCTGAAAGCCGCGCGCAAAATCGATGAGTTGACGGTCGACCTCATCACCGACGTCCCCACCCCGCACCTGCCGCGCGCGTTGCCGCTGTTCTACATGACCGAGCCCGGGCAATGGCAGGCGCTGGGCCCGGAGAAATTCGCGCAAAGCCCCGTGGGCACGGGGCCTTTTACGCTTGAACGCGCCGATGTCACGGGCTGGAAGATGCGCGCATTCAAGCAAAGCTGGCGCGCGCCCAAGGTGGACAAGCTGAATTGGATCGTCGCCCCCGAGGCCGCCACGCGCGTGCAGGCGGTGCTGGCCAACCAGATGGACATTGCCCTGAACTTGGGCCCCGACGAGGTGAACGCCATCGAGATGGGCGGCGGCAAGGGCATGCACTGGAGAAACGCTTCCGTCTGGGCGATCAACTTTCACACCAACAAGGACACGCCGCTGAAAGACGCGCGCGTGCGCCAGGCCATCAACTACGCGGTAGACCGCGAGGGCCTGGTGCAAGGACTGCTGGAGGGCGCCACGGCACCCGCCACGCAGGCGGCTCCGCCCACGGCGTATGGATATGATACATCTATTCCGCCGATTCCTTACGATCCGCAGACTGCGAAAAAATTGCTGGCCGAGGCGGGATATCCGAACGGCTTCAAGTTCGTGGTCCAGGCGGTGGTGGGCAGCGGCCCCGCCGACGGCGCGGTCTATCAAAAAGTGGCGCAGGATTTATCAGTCATCGGCATCACCATGGAGATCCGTCAGTTCCCGGTCAGCGAGCTTTTACGAAACGCAGTGGACGGCGCGTGGGACGGCGATGCTTTTGGCATGACGTATTCCACCGAGCCCACCATCGACGTGGTGCGGGCCATACAGAGCCATTCATGCCTGTGGGTCAAACCCTGGTACTGCGATGAGCGCATCATGCCTGCGATCCGTAAGGCCATGACCACCTTCGACGAGGCCGAAGGATTGAAAGCGCGCCACGAGGTCATGCAGTTCTACCGCAAGGAATACGCCGCGCTGTTCCTGTACGATCTGCCGCGCTTTGCCGGCATGCGCGCCAATGTGACTGGTTTTCAGGAACTACATGGCTTTATTAATCTCGACCGGATCGACTTGAACTGAAGCCCACGGCGCCTTCAACGCGATGGAACCGACGACATGAAACACGCCGCCGCCCTGTTGACTTTGCTGCTGGCCGCAGCCCCGGCGCACGCTGTTGATGCGCCCATCAAGCCGGGCAAGATCAGGCTGGGCATCGACAGCCTGCCCTTGTCGTTCGGCAATCCATACCGCACGGCGCAAATTCCCAGCATTTATGTGCTTTCGGCCCTCTACGACGGTCTCACGCGCATCGGCGTCGATGGAACGTTAAGGCCGTGGCTGGCCACAAGCTGGGAGAGCGACGACGCCGTCACTTGGCGTTTCAAATTGCGCGATGACGTGGTGTTCGCGGACGGAACGCCACTGACGGCCGACGCCTACAAGGTGGCGGTGGATTACCTGGCCAGCGACGAGGCCTTGCGCGAAGGGCTGGTGCGCGAAATCCCCAAACTGAAAGCCGCGCGTGTGGTCGATCCCCGCACCATCGAGATCACCCTGGCCGAGCCCGATGCGTTGTTTCCGCGCTCGGCGGCTGCGTTGCCCGTGGCCGAGCCCAAGGCCTGGACAACCCTGGGCCGCGAGGCCTTCTCCAAGACGCCCGTGGGCACTGGGCCATATAAAATCGTGCGGTTCGAGAGCAATAAGATCGTGCTGACCGCCAACGATAAGTCCTGGCGCAAACCCAAGGTGCGCGACCTGGAGATCGTGGCGATCCCCGATGTGTCCTCGCGCACGCAGGCCCTGTTGGCCAACCAAATCGACATCGCGCTGGGCCTGGGCCCCGAAGCCATGAGCGACATTACATCGGAAGGCGGGCAGGTCTCGGCGACACCGACAGCCCAGGTGTACGTGTGGTCGTTCATGCTGCAACGTGAGGGCAAGAAAGTGGACACGCCGCTGCAGGATGCGCGCGTGCGCCGCGCCATGACCATGGCCGTCAACCGCCAGCAGATCGTCGACACCATTCTGGGCGGCTACGGCAAAGTGGCAAGCCAGGGGGCGACGCCGATAGTCTACGGCTACAACCCCGATCTGAAACCCCTGCCCTACGACCCTGGCGCGGCGAAGAAGCTCTTGGCCGAAGCGGGATACCCCAATGGATTTTCCATGACCATGCTGGCCACCGCCAGCGCGGTCGGCGCGCAAACGCAAGTACATCAGCGCGTGGCCTCGGACCTGGCGGCCGTGGGCATTCAGGTGGAAATTCGCACCGCGCCGGTGCCGCAGTATCTGAACTACTTAAGCCGCGCGACGTTTCCCACCGATGCCTTCGGGGTTACGTTTCCGGCCGATCCCAACATCGACGCCATTCGGCCGCTGCGGATTCATTCGTGCCTACGGCGCGAGGCGTTCTATTGCGATGAACGCATCATGCCGAAAATCAAGGAGGCGCTGGCGGCGCGCGACCCGGCCACGGCCTTGAGGCTGCGCCGCGAGATTGTCGCCTGGTACCATGACGAGGCGCCGTCGATTTTCATTTCCGAGGATATGCGCCTGGCCGGGCTGGGCGCGTCCGTGCGCGGCTATGAAGACGCCCACGGCATGATCGCCTATGACGCCATAGATATTGTGAAATGAAATAATATCGTGAAGTGAGCTAGCGCCGCGGAATGGCGTAGGCCGCCAGGAAGATGCGCACCACTTCGTCGAGGCGGCGCTTGGCGTCTTCGGGCGTCAGTTCGGTCTTGATGCCGCACACCGACCACAGCTGAAACTCGCCCGAGACGAGATTGCAGAACAACTGAGCGGCCAACTGCACGTCATCGATCGCCAGTACGCCCGCATCGACCTGCTTTTGCAGGTAGTCCGCCAGCGAACGCTCGCCGGCCAAGGGGCCGTTCTCGTACATCAGCCGCGCCAGATCGGGGTACTTGCCGCCTTCGGTCATGATGATGCGCACACCCGCCATGGCGTCGGGGTGCAGCTTCAAGGCCAAGAGGCGCTGGGCCACATCGCGCAGCACCTCGGCGGGCGGGCCTTGGATCGGCGCGCCTTGAATCAATTTATCCTGGTCGGACGCCTCAGCCTGCATCGGCTCGGCGATTCGGTCGGTATAAGAGTGCACCAGCTCGCGCCAGAGCCCCTCTTTGTTGCCGAACAGCTGATAGAGAGTCGCCAGGGAGCCCCCGGATTTGGCGACGACGTCTTCCAGGCTGGTGGCGGCAAAGCCCTTGGCCAGGAACAGTTCGCGCGCCGCAGCCAGCATGGCGCACTTGCGGTCTTCACTCTTAAGTCTTTGTTTCGGCTTCTGTTTCATCGTTTTTACCGGGCCTCCGGGTCGCTTTAAGCACGCTACGCACAAAGCGCATAGCTCTTATTCAACTTCCCGGCTTGCCTGTTTGTGTAATCGGGACTACAGTCACTGCGTAATGTAGGTTACAATACAGAGTACCGCAAGTTTGGAGATGACGCCATGGCTACCGCACCGCAACAATCACCTGTTGGCCAAGCCCCGCGAAACAAGGGTCTGCTGAACAAGGTGTCCGACACGACTCTGTCGCTGGGCCCGATTCTGGTGGGCTTTGCGCTTCTGTGCACGGCGGTTGCCTTGAGCGGTTGCGACGTCGAATCGGCGCAAGTGCCCGACACCGTGCGCCCTGTGCGCACCGCCGTGGTGAATTTAAGCGACCAGGCCGCCGTGGCCAGCTACCCCGGCACCATCCAGGCGCAGCGTGAAAGCCAACTGGGTTTCCGTGTCGCCGGCAAGGTGGCCGCGCGTTATGTGCAGGTGGGCGACAAGGTGGCCCCGGGCACCGCGCTGGCGAAACTGGAACAAGAAGATTTAAGTTTGCGCCTGCGCGCCGCCGAAGCACAAGTGCGCGGTGCGGCCGCCGACGCCGAGCAGGCGCGCATCGACGTGAAGCGCTACACACAAATCAAGGACAGCCCCGCCTTCAGCCAAGCCGTGTTCGACAAGCGCGTGAACACGCTTGAAGCCGCCGAAGCGCGCCTGAAGGATGCGCAAAGCCAGGCGCAGCTGGCCAAGAACCAGTTGGAGTATTCCACCCTCGTCGCCGATGACTTCGGTGTGGTGACGGCCACCAGCATCGAGCCCGGTCAGGTGGTCGCGGCCGGTCAGACCGCTATTACCTTGGCCCGCTCGGCCGAGTTGGATGTAGCCGTGAGCATTCCCGAAACGCGCCTGGCCGATTTAAGCCGTGCGAACGCCAACGTATCGGTGTGGTCGCAGCCCGGTGAAAAGATCACAGCCCGCGTGCGCGAAGTGGCCGCCAGCGCCGACCCGGTGACCCGCACCTATGCCGTGCGCTTCGCCCTGGATGAATTGCCCGAAACACTTCAGATCGGCATGAGCGCGACATTGACGCTGGCCGCCAAAAGCGACGGCGCCGTCGCCGAAGTGCCCTTAAGTGCCGTGTTCGAACACAAAGGCCAATCAACGGTGTGGACGGTTGATACCCAAGGTGGTTTGCACATCGTACCCGTCACCATTGCCGGTTACCGCGGCGGCAGCGCGCTGATCGCCAACGGCCTGAAGGACGGCGACGTGGTGGTCACCGCCGGCGTGCACAAGCTGGATGAAGCCCAGAAGGTGCGCCCGCTGGAAAACACCCAGCACGCCGCGCTTTAAAGCCGCTGAGTAAAGCCATTCTGTAAAGTTAAGTTTTAAGACGAATACCCCTCGGCGCCTGCTCCCGACCCTCCCCCCTCAACCCCCCAGGGAGTAGGCTGCCTTCCCGGCCACGGTTCTGAATAGAGCCGTGGCCGGTTCCACCCCCCGCTCGTCTCAAGGCCTTGGTCATGACCTCACTCAACCTTTCTGCCTGGGCGTTAAAGCACCGCGCCCTGGTGCTGTTCGCCATCATCGCGCTCACGCTCGCGGGCATCCAATCCTTCGCCAAGCTGGGCCGCTCGGAAGATCCGGCGTTCCTGGTGCGCGCCATGGTGATCACCGCCGAATGGCCGGGCGCCACCGCCCGCGAGGTGCAGGAACAAGTCACCGACGAACTGGAAAAGACGCTGCAGGAAGTGCCGTGGTTCGATTTCGTCACCAGCATTTCGCGGCCCGGTGCGTCTATCATCACGCTGACCCTGCGCCAGGATGCGCCCAAGGAGGCTGTCGCCGACGGCTGGTACCAGGTGCGCAAGCGCATCACCGACATGAAGGGCCGCCTGCCCCAGGGCGTGCGCGGGCCTTTCTTCAACGACGACTTCGGCGACACCTTCGGCAACATCTACGCCTTCTCGGCCGATGGATTTACGCCCGCCGAGCTGAAGCAATACGTGGAAGCCGCCCGCCAGAAAATCTTGAGCGTGCCCGGGGTGGCGAAAGTGAATCTTGTCGGCGCGCAGGAAGAACGCATCTATGTGGAGTTTGCGCACCAGCGCATCTCCTTGCTGGGCATTTCCACCAACAGTCTGATCGAGGGCTTACGCAAACAGACCGCCGTGGTGCCCTTCGGCGTGGTGGAAGCCCCCGACGAGCGCGTGGTGCTGCGCCTGGGCAGCGGCGCCGACCGTGAAGCCTCTATCGCCGCTCTGCCCATCGTTGCGGGCGGAAAGACTCTGCGGCTTGGCGATATCGCCGAAGTGAAGCGCGGCTATGAAGATCCGCCGACGTTCCTGATGCGCTTTAACGGCAAGCCGGTCATCGGCCTTGCTGTGTCGATGGCCGAGGGCGGCGACATTCTGGCGCTGGGCGAAGGCCTGGATAAAGAGATCGCCGCCATCAAGGCCGCCTTGCCCGCCGGCATCGAAGTGGAACAGGTGGCCGATCAGCCGCGCGTGGTGAACGAATCCATCGGCGAGTTCACCCGCTCGCTTCTGGAAGCTTTAGCCATCGTGCTGGCTGTCAGCTTCGTCTCGCTGGGTGTTCGGACAGGCATTGTGGTGGCGCTGTCGGTGCCGCTGGTGCTGGCCATCACCTTCGTCGTCATGAGTGTGATGGGCATCGACCTGCACCGCATTTCCCTGGGCGCGCTGATCATCGCGCTCGGCCTTCTGGTGGACGACGCCATCATCGCCGTGGAGATGATGAGCGTGAAACTCGAGGAAGGTTGGGACCGCGTCAGTGCCGCCAGCTACGCCTACACCTCCACTGCGTTCCCCATGCTGACGGGCACGCTGGTGACCGCCGCCGGGTTCGTGCCCGTGGGCTTCGCCAAGTCTTCGGCGGGCGAATACACCAACGCCATCTTCTGGGTGGTAGGCATTGCCCTTATCGTCTCGTGGATCACGGCCGTGATCTTCACGCCGTTCCTGGGCCACGCCCTGTTGCCCGAACACAAAGCTGGCGCAAGCGGCGGCGAACACGCCAAGCACGACCCCTACAACAAGCCCATCTACGTAAAGTTCCGGGCCGCCGTAGCCTGGACAGTCGCGCACAACCGCATGGTCATCGCCGCGACCGTCGTGGCTTTCGTGCTGTCGGTGGCGGGCTTCGGCCTGGTGCAGCAGCAGTTCTTCCCCTCCTCATCGCGCCCTGAACTGGTGGTGGACCTCCGTTTGGCGGGCGGCTCGTCCATCGCCGCCACGGAAGCCGCGGCCAAGCGCCTGGAAGAAAAGCTCGCAAAAGACCCCGATGTGGCCCATGCCGCCCTTTACATCGGTGCCGGCGGCCCGCGTTTCTACCTGCCCATCAACCCCGAACAGCGCGACGCGGCCTACGCCCAGGCCGTCATCATGACGCGCGGGCTTGAAGCGCGCGAGCGCGTGCTGGCGCGCATTCAAAAAGCCTTCGACGAGGAATGGACCGATCTGACCGGCCGCGTGGCGCGCCTTGAGAACGGCCCGCCGATTGGGTTTCCGGTGCAGTTCCGCGTGCAGGGCGGCGACCCCGACACGATCCGCGCCACCGCCGAGAAAGTGCGCGACGTGTTCCGCGCCAACAAACACGTGCGCGATATCAACTTCGAATGGTTCGAGCAGGCCAAGAACGTCTCGCTGCAAGTGGACCGCGCCCGCGCGCAAGCTTTGGGCCTGACGGCGGAAGACCTGGCCCAGCCGCTCAACATCATCCTGACCGGACAGTCCGTGGCTGAAGTTCTGGACGGCACCGAGCTGATCCAGGTGGTGACGCGCGCACGCCCCGAGGAGCGCCTGAACCTGGAGAACATCGGCACCTTCAACATCTCCATCGCCACCGCCGACGGCACCGTGCGTTCGCTGACGCTGGATCAGGTGGCGACGCTGAAGCCGGGCTTTGAAGACCCGGTGCTGTACCGCCGCAATAGGGATTTACTGCTGACGGTGCGCGCCGACATCAAGGACGGCACGCAGGCCCCCGTGGTCGCGGCCGAGATCGACAAGGCCTTGGAACCGTTGCGCGCTCAACTGCCGCAAGGTATGCGCATCGAGGTGGCAGGGGCAGCATCGGAGAGCGCCAAGGCCCAAGCCTCCATCGCCGCCGTGGTGCCGACGATGATCCTGATCATGCTGACCATTTTGATGGTGCAACTGCAAAGCTTCGGCAAGCTGGCGTTGGTGGTGCTGACGGCGCCTCTGGGCCTGATCGGCATGACGATTGCGCTTCTGCTGTTCAATCAGCCCTTCGGCTTTGTCGCCACTTTGGGCGCCATCGCCCTGGCCGGGATGATCATGCGCAACTCGGTGATACTGGTGGAACAGATCGACCACAACATCGTGGGCGGCATGGATACAACCGCGGCCATCATCGACGCCACCGTGCACCGCGCGCGGCCCGTGATCCTGACCGCGGCGGCAGCCATGCTGGCGATGATTCCGCTGGCGCGGTCGGATTTCTGGGGCCCCATGGCGGTCACCATCATCGGCGGGCTGGCGGGGGCGACGATTCTAACGCTGATCGTGCTGCCGGCCATGTACGCGGCTTACGCGGCGCGGTTCAAACCGATGTCTGGCTGAAGAACCTCTTGAATTGATGGCGGCAACAGCCCGCGACCTTTAAGGACATTCAGGCACCGCGCGAAATGGCGCGGGGTGTAGGCGTGGTGCGGCAGTTCCAGCCAGTTCTGTTCGGCGAAAGCCAGAATGGCGGGCTCGCCGTGTTCCACTTCCCAGAGAATCCCGAGCAGCGAGGCGAGGTTTTCCTCGTCCTCTTTCGTTGCGGCATCCACCGCTACTACAGCATTGGCCTCATCGACGCGGCCCGTTTCGGGTCCGGCGCCCAAACCGAAGTCCGCCAGCGCGCGGCGTTCGGGGGCGGCGATCTGCCAGTGGGCGATTTCGTGAAACACTACGCTGGTTTCCGAGCGCGTGCGGATAACGCTGC
>JAEUKM010000228.1 GCA_016793085.1 Rhodospirillaceae bacterium | reverse complement strand
GTGAAAATAACGTTGAGAGCGGCCAATGCAATTACCTGAAGAATCAGCCGCGTGCTTTGGTCATCTGTCATGGCCCCATCCTACCACGCCCGTTATCTGCATCAACCCCGCCCCGGAGCCGGTAAATGGCTGATTTAGCATATATAGAGCAGGCCCGGCATGTCTGAGCCAAGTGAACGCTTGGCCAAACTGGAATCCTGGCGCGACAGCCATGAGGACCGCTGCAAGGAGCGGTACGGCGCGATCAGCAAGGAATTGACCGAGATCAAGGGCCTGCTGAGTGACGGCTTCAAGGACGCAAAATCGGCCGCCATACGCATCCATGAGCGGATCGACGGCGAAAACGATGCCATTAACGAGCGCCTTACATCGACCAATTCCAAGATCAGCGGTCAGAAGGTTTGGATTCTAACGAACGTCATCGCGCTATTGCTGGGCATCGTGGCCTGGGGCGCTGACAAGATTTTAGGAAAGGGCGGCGCTCCTTGAGGTTAGACCCATGCCCGGCGTAAGGCGCACCGATCTCCACGCCACGGTAGAGCGTGTCTTCAACCAATGCCTGCGTGAAGGCTTTGCC
Organism: Rhodospirillaceae bacterium; assembly: GCA_016793085.1. GTDB lineage: Bacteria > Pseudomonadota > Alphaproteobacteria > Rhodospirillales > Rhodospirillaceae. The sequence continues at coordinate 5,098 of JAEUKM010000228.1, read as the reverse complement.
CATCATATCGGCAAAAAACAGGCCCGGAAGGGCGTGCAAAACGGGGCCATGCGTGAGGTTGAGCGACGGACAGGCGTAAATCAGGGCACCGTCTCGAAATGGGTCCGCAAGGGCTTTGTGAAGCCGGATTACTCCCTGTACCGCGAGCGCAAGGCCAAACCACTCCCGCCGCTTCCCGAGCCCGTTGTCGTCCTCGATCTTCACTCTGAAATCCCCAAGGCCCTGAAACGCCTGGTCCTGACCACGGATCAGCTTGCCAACAAGTTCGGGCTGCCCCCACAAGCCATCACCGACGCTATCTCGGACCTGCAAACCGCAGGCGTTTCGATTCAGCGGGTCGGGCATGACGGGTGGAGCCTGACGCCCCCGGAGGCCGGGCGGGTGCGGGGCAGGGCGTTTACGTTCAAGACTGATGCGAAGCACTGGCTCAAGTTCGGCGTGGTGGCCGATGCCCACCTGGGGTCCAAATACTCCAGGCTCGATGTTCTGGAATCCCTCTACGACCATTTCGAGGCCGAGGGCGTGAAGGTCGTGTTCAACCTGGGCAACTGGATCGACGGGGAAGCAAAGTTCAACAAGCACGAATTACTGGTGCACGGCATGGATGCGCAGATGCGCTACCTGGCCAAGTACTACCCCCAGCGCGACGGCATTACGACATATGCCGTAACCGGGGATGACCATGAGGGCTGGTACGCCCAACGCGAAGGAATAAACGTGGGCCAGTACGCCGAGAACAAGTTCAAGGAAGCGGGGCGTTCCGATTGGGTCGATATGGGCTACATGACGGCCTATGCCGAGATCGTGAACGCCAAGACGGGGATCAGGTCCATCATCGAAGTAACCCACCCGGGCGGGGGAAGCGCCTACGCTGACTCTTATGCGGTCCAGAAGGCCATTGAGGCGATGGAAGGCGGGGAGAAGCCCGCGATCTGGCTGGGCGGCCATTATCACAAAATGATCTGCGTGGCCTACCGCAACGTCTGGGCCTTCCTGTGCGGCTGCACGAAAGACCTGGACACGTTCGGGCGGAAGAAAAAGCTGCGCTACGTGATCGGCGGGGCGATCTGTGAGGCCCAGCAAGACCCCAACACCGGGGCGGTGCCGCGGTTCCGGGTTGATCAGTTCCAGTACTACAACAGGGGCTATTACAACGGGCGCTGGTCGCACCATGACGATGTTGTGTTGCCTGAAAGGGCGATGAGCCCATGACCACCATAGCCACGGATGGGAAAGTAATGGCCGCCGATAGCAGGCTGACCGGCGACTATATCGACCAATTCAATTCGACAAAGCTTTACGCGGTCAATGGCGAAATCGTCGGGACGTGCGGTACTGCGTCCGAGGGCTTGGCATATATACAGTGGTTGCAGGACAGCAAGGCGGCTCCAAAACTAAGCGACAAATTTGAGGCCCTGCATCTTACGCGGGGCGGCATATTCTCGGTCGATAGGAACCTTGTCAGGATTCGGGTCGCCAAGGTATCTGCCATCGGCTCCGGGTGCGGCTACGCGATGGGCGCAATGCTCGCTGGTGCAAGCCCAGGCAAGGCCGTGCAAATCGCCGCCAAGCTGGACCCCCACACGGGCGGGAAGATCGTCACCATGAAACTGAGCGGACGGTGAGTATGAAAACATCACAAGCGGGCATTGATCTGATCAAAGCTGTCGAGGGCTGTAAGCTGGAAGCCTATCTGTGCCCGGCCAAGGTCTGGACGATTGGCTATGGCCACACCGGCCCTGATGTATACGCTGGGCTAAAGATCAACAAAAAGGACGCCTCGCGGCTGCTTAAATCAGATCTGGCCGAATTTGAGGCCACGGTGTCGCAGGCGTGCCCCAAGACAACGCAGTCGCAATTCGATGCCATGGTGAGCCTTTGCTATAACATCGGCTCCGGGGCCTTTAAAAAATCATCCGTGGCGCGTCTACACAATCAGGGCCGGCATGGCGAGGCGCAGCAAGCCTTCGCGCTGTGGAACAAGGCGGGCGGGAAGGTGCTGCCGGGCCTTGTCACGCGCCGCGCCAAAGAAGCGGACCTGTACGACAACGACAGCCACACCGAACCGCACCCGATGCCACAAGCCGTGGAAGGCGAAAAACCCACGTCCCGCGTCATCACCGGCTCGACCGTGGGCGGGGTGACACTGGCCGGCACGGCGCTGAAGGAATCCGGGCTGGATTGGTCGATGTTCACCGAGATCAAAAACACCGTCCTGGAAGTGATGCCGTATCTCCAGGGCGTGAACTGGGGCCTGGTCATCGCCGGGATTGGGCTGTGCGGCGTGGCCTACGCCATTTACGCACGCTGGCAGGACCGTAGAGAGGGGCGGGCGTGATGTTCGGACTGCCCTACAAGCTGATCGGCATTATCGCCGGGCTTGCCATCCTGGCCTTCTGGGCGCTGTTTACGGTTAGTCTAATCGATGACCGCGGCAAGCTGAAAGCCTCGCTCGACGGCGCCATTCAGATCGGTAACGACAACGCCCAGGCCGCGACGGATCAGCGCACCGAGTTTACCCGCATCCTTGCCGAGACGGAGCGGGCCGCAGAACAGAGGGGCTGGAACCGCGCCCAAGCCAACGCCAGACGAAGAGAGATTGCCAATGCGCCCAAAACCGATGACGGCCCTATCGCTGCTGTGCTGCGCCGGACTCTTGACGGCTTGCCAGTCGCCCAAGGTGGTCACGAAGATTCAGCAACTTCCCCCGCCGCCGATCCCAAAAGAACTGCTGCTGCCGTGCCCTGAGCCGTACCGGCCCGGCGCCTCGGCAACGCAGAAAGACGTGGCGCTAGTGATCGAGGATTTTCGCGAGAGCCTTGCGAACTGCAACGCCGACAAGGCCGCGCTCAGGGGGATTCTGGGGAGGTAGTTGCTGCGTTACGATAGCGAACACCGTAAAATGCGACTTTGCGGCTCTTCACATTCAGATGTGAACGCCCTAACGCTGCCGCCGCAGCAATCTCTTATATCACGCCTACACGTCTATGTCGCGGCCTTCCTTCTTGTACATGATTTTTTTGCACTTGTGACATGATATTTCAATCGTGCAATTCTCGGCATAGAATCGACCGGACTGGCAATGATCGGCAGCATCAAGATTATAAAGCTTTATGTTCGTCTCGTTCCACGGGGCTCCGCAGAAAACGCACAGTATTCTTGACAAATCGTTTGATTCAGGGGCTCCCCAGTTAGGGGGGTCGCTTTTCGTCATCGCCCGCCCTCCCGGCCCGGCTGGGTGGCCTCAATCCGTGCGATCTCCTGCGGCGTCGGGGTGGTCATCGTTGCGTCCTTTCAATAGCCATCTTCAAAGCCGCTTCGGCCTCCTCAACGGCCCGTTGATGCTCTGCGATATATTCTGTAAACTTCTGTCATCCCCCACCCCCTTCCAAAGCGCGCAATGGCGCGGGCCAGCGCCACCTTTTCACGGTGTGTCAAGAACCGCATTTGATCGAAGCCGCCCCAAGGCATGACCTCTTTGCCGTTGGCGTCACGCACACAGACGATGCGCGTCGGAAACTGCGGGCGAAGCTGGCCGACATAGACGCTCCACGGCCCCGGATGCTTCCGCTTCACGCCGGCGAGCGGGTCGCGCTTGGGTTTTTTCTTACTCGTCATATCGCACCGGCACCTTTCTTGAGCCGCCATCGCAACTCACACGCGCGTGCTGCTCGTATTCCTGGTCAATGGCCCGCTGACGTTCCAACTGCTTCGCAGTCGGCTTCTCTTTCAGCGCCACGCCCTTCATGTTCACAAACGTCGATGCCAAAGGGCCGCTGCCTCCGCTGCTCAGAAATTCTTTGATCTCGCGCTTGGGCTTTACGTTGCGGGTCATTTTCTGTTCTCCGCAATCCACTTCTGCACGCGGTTTGCAACGTCCAGATATTCCGCCGATGGTGTCATGGTGACTTCCTGGCCCGGCCTGTAGGTGCGCCAAACTTCATCGCGTAGCGCCTTCGGAAGCGCGAACCAGTGTTGCTTGCAACCCCACATGGCGGGCGGCACCTGCCTTTCACAACCGGGCCAATGGCACGTGTGGCCGCGTGTCTGCTTGGCAGATTTAACGTAGGCAACTTTTTCGGCTTGTGTGGACATCACGCCTTCTCCTTCCGCAGTGGGCAGTCAGCAACTTTGCAGGCAGCCCAATTATCGACTTCGTAAAATAGACGAAAACCGTCATCGGTAATGCAGGGTGTGGTTTGCATTTGGCAGCAAGCACCACAGATTTCCACCGTCCCCGGCGTGCGCAGGTGCGGGGCGAGGGCGGCCATGATGGTGTCGATAAGAAGACCACCAAGCCTTGACCGACTCCCGCGCATAGCATCAGTAATGTATTCCAATCTCTCCAGCGCCTCGCGTGCGGGGTGGGTCATTTCAAAAGCACCATGATGAAAATGCCCAATGAAAATCCAAAACAGAACAAAGCAAACCCACCGTCCATCACTCCACTCCCCTTGCTCTCAAGAGCGCAACCGTGAGGGCGGCGGCTGTGATGAAGGCCAGATCAGGCGTGGTCATGGACTCAATGCGGGACACGAGGGAGGTCATGGCGATTGCTCCGGTATCACCCATTTGCATGTCGGCAACGGAAGATTGAGGATGTGCGTAAGGAGGGCGGTGCCGCGCTCAGTCAGCGCATAGGCTCGCTCACCAGGGTTACGTGCGTTGGCCGCAAAACGAATGAGTTCCTTGCTGATCAACAGGCTAACAAATAACGGGTACGGGACTGGCTCGGGGAGCATGTAGATATCTATGAGTTGACGAATCTCGCCTGCGCAAAATGTGGTCATCTCCCCACCCCCTCAAAAGGCGGGACAGGGGCGGGGGAAGGTTTCACAAACGGCCCGGTTTCAGGTGGGTTTTGCCGGGTGCAAGAGCCTGCTTTTTTTGTGAAACGGCTCTGATATATTGAGATTATCGAGAGCCTTCTAAGCGGCAGGTCGCAGGTTCGAGTCCTGCCGGGCGCGCCATTTTTTGTACTCTTGGGGGACGTGACACCGATGCCGCCGTCTGGTGAGTTCGCCTCCGGCTCCGACACCCTCAAAACCCTCGCCCCCGAACTGTCCGAGTTTTACGCCGCCTGGCGCGCCTGCCGCCA
>JAEUKM010000196.1 GCA_016793085.1 Rhodospirillaceae bacterium | reverse complement strand
GGAGCCCGTTACCGGGCTCCGCGTTGAGTTTTTATGTGAGCGCGTTTTACCGCGCAGCCCACATCCCCTTTTCAACTCTCTCTTGGTCGCATTCGCCACGCCAAGTGGAAGGCCACTTCTCGGGCGAATGCTCCTTAACCTACAGCCACGCGGCGCGGGCGGCGTTCGATCAGGCCCAGGTTGGCGGCCACATCGGTGAAGATCGCAATGACCTCGTTGATCTGCTCTTCGGTATGGGCGGCGCACAGGCTGCAACGCAGCAACGAGTAACCGTGCGGGGTCGCCGGCGGGAAAGCCAAGTTCACGTACACGCCCGCTTCGATCAGGCCCTGCCAGAAGGCAACGCAGGTTTGCGGGTCGGGGGCGACCACGGCCACCACCGGGCTGATGTCGCTGGCGACCTTCAAGCCCGCATCCACCAGACCTTTGTGCAGATGCTTGGCGTTGCGCATCAAACGCGTGCGGAGCGCGCCGCCGTTCTTCACCAGGCCTAAGTTCACCTTCGCCGAGGCCACCACCGAGGGCGGCAGTGAGGCGGTGAAGATGTAGGCACGGCAGACGTAGCGCAGCATCTCGAAGTCGGGGTAACTGGAGACGACGAAGCCGCCCACGGTGCCGACCGACTTGGAGAAGGTGCCGACGATGAAATCCACGTCGTCCTCGCAGCCCACTTCTTCCGGCAGGCCGCGGCCATAGCGGCCGAGAACACCCATGGAGTGCGCTTCGTCGCTGAGGAGGTAGGTGTTGGCGTACTTCTTCTTCACGGCGACGATGTCGGCCAGCGGGGCCTTGTCGCCGAGCATCGAGTAGATGCCTTCGATCACGATCAGCTTGTTGCCGGGCTTGTCGGCCAGGCGCGCGAGGCGCTTATCCAGGTCAGCCGCGTCGTTGTGCTTGAAGCGGATTACTTCCGCCTGGCTCTGGCGCACGCCGTCGTAGATGGAAGCGTGGCAGTCGGCGTCCATGATGATGTAGTCGCCGGGGCCCATGAGGGTCGAGAGCACCCCCGCATTCGCTAAAAAACCGGTGGAGAACACAATGGCGTGGTCTTTGCCGAAGAAATCCTGCAGGGCGTATTCCAGTTCCTTGTGGCCGGAATAGGTGCCGTTCAGCATGCGCGAGCCGGTGGTGCCCGTGCCGAAGTTATCCAGCGCCTCGTGGGCGGCCTTCAAGGCTTCGGGGGCGAACGTCAGGCCCAGATAATTGTTGGTGCCGCACAGGATGGTGCGGCGGTTGCCGATGACGGCTTCCGTCTGCGAGATCACCTGGTCCATGCGGACGGTGAACGGATCGGGGCCGCCGTTTTCCAGAATGGCGCCGCGCTGCGCCTTCACGTTTGCAAAACGGTCGAAAATACCAGCCATGAGCGTAAACCCTTTTCTCTGTGATGGTCCGATGGGGGCCTTAGCCCTTGTCGGCCTTCACGATTTTTTCAACAGCCGCCGCCAACTGCGCGATCGTCGTGATATCCGGCAGCAAATTCATCGGCACCGAGATATCGAAACGGTCTTCGACCGTGGCCACGAACTCCATCACCACCAGAGAATCGAAGTTCAAATCCTCGCTGAACCGCGTCTCGGGCTTCAGGTCCACTCCGGTCTTGTTGAACGGGGCGACAAGCTCGATCAGCGCCGCGTACGTTTCCGGCGAATGGTCAGCCATGTCTCTCTGCAACCGTTCCTGATGCGACCGTGGGGCCGGTCTCTTTGTTTGGTGTGGCTTTAGAGTGTGCCGTCCGTTTCGCGGCTGCGAACCGTCCAGAGCCCTGGCCCAAGGGGCTATTGGGGGGGAATGACGGAAAAATGACAAATCAACTCAACTGTAACTCTTTAACAAACCTTGTGAAATTGCCCAATTTGCGGTGTTTTTGAAGCCCCTGGCGATATCCCAGGCGGGCGTCCAGCCGGGCACGCCCCCACCCCGGGCGACCCAATCGCAGTGCAGCATTTCGGGCACTTTATCCCAGCTCAGCACGGTCGGTTTCTGGGTGATCAGGGCCGTTAACGTGCCGATTCCCCCCGCCAGGTATAGGGCCGGGGCGGGCAGGGGGATGATTTTGGGGGTGCGCTGCACCGCCTCGCTGACGGCGGCGATCACCCCGTCCCAGTCGTGGCCCTGGGGATGGCCGTCGTCGATTTCCAGGGGCTCGCCGGGGTCGTCGCGCCAGGGCAGCAGGTTCAACAGCGCCGACACCACATCCTCCACATGGATGAGCGACAGCCGCGCCTCGGGGCCCGGCGGCACCAGCGCGAAGCCGCGTGCGGCCATCTGGAACAGACGCAGGGTCTCGCGGTCGCCGGGGCCGTAGACGGCGGGCGGGCGCACGATGCTGATGGACATGCGGTCGCGGAAGGGCTTCAGCGCCTTCTCGGCCTCGCGCTTACTCAAGCCGTAGTTGGACAGACGCGGCTCGCGCGCGGCCAACGACGAGACATGAATGAAGCGCGGCGGTTCGGGCTGGCTTGCGGCGGCGGCGGCAAGGCGGCGCGTACCATTTACATTGTGTTCGAAGAAGTCGTTGCGCCCCAGCGCCTTGATGGCCCCGGCCAGATGGATCACGCCGTCCACGCCCGCCACCAGTTCGCGCAGGGCTGTTTCATTTTCAAGGTGGCCCGGCACCCAGGTGAGGGTTCCCGGCAGATCGTCGTCGGGCATATGCGGCGCTTTGCGCGTCAGCGCCTTCACATGTGCACCGTCGCGCCGCAGAGCCCGCACCAGATGCGTGCCGATGAATCCCGTCGCACCCGTCACGGCAATGGTGGCGATGGGCGTGCTCATGGATGTTAGGAGGGCGTGCCCGCGTCGAGGGGCAGAATCTCGCCCGCCTCGAACATGGCCTTCGCCTTGCCGCGGGCGAGCTTGCCCGAGGTGGTCTTGGGCAGGCTGCGCGCGGGCACCAGCACCACATCGCACATAATGCCCACGCTTTCGTTGACGCGCGATTTCACTTCACTGACCAGCGCGGCGCGCGCCTCGGGCGTCGTGGCGCGGCATTGCACCAGGATGGTCGGCTTCTCGTTGCCCTGGCCGTCGATCAGTACGATGGCGGCGGAATCACCAGACCTCATGTCGTCCATGTGCTCGACCGTCCACTCGATGTCCTGGGGCCAGACGTTGCGGCCGTTGACGATCATCATGTCCTTGGCGCGGCCGACGATGACAAGCTGCTCGCCCAGCCAGTAGCCAAGATCGCCCGTGTCCAGCCAGCCTTCTTTGATCGCATCTGCGGTGGCGTCGGGGTTATTGTAGTAACCGGTCATGACGCTGGGGCCGGAAAAGAATACACGCCCGATCTCGCGCTGGCCCAGCACGCGGCCGGTTTCTTCATCGCGGATTTCGACTTTGTGATTCTTCAGCACAACACCGCAGCCCACAAAGGTGCGGCCCTGCAAACTGCCGTCATCGGGTACAGGGGTGGCCTTGTGCGTGGCCAAGCCGTCCTTGGCGATGTGATCGAGCGTCAGGCCGGTCAGCGGCCTGCTGAACGACACGCCGAGTACGCATTCCGCTAGGCCGTAGCTGCCGCAGAAGGCTTTGTCC
>JAEUKM010000159.1 GCA_016793085.1 Rhodospirillaceae bacterium | reverse complement strand
CGACAAATGCATCGATCTGGCGCGGGGTGAAGGGGGCGAGGGCCATGCTTTCAATTAATGAGCATATCACATAGATCATACAAGATTATTCGCTTTTTGTAAATAACGCGCGGGTCTATGGATTCGGCATTCCAGCCGGGCGGACCATGCAAAAAACCATCAAAATCGACGGTTTCGAGATCTCCCCACAGCATTACATCGGGGGTCAGCGCGTTGCTTCGCCGGGATGCTTCGAGATTTTCTCGCCCATCGACGGACGCGTGCTAGGCCAGGTGGCCGAAGGCGGCGATGAACACGTTGCGGCCGCAGTCGCGGCGGCGCGCGCGGCGTTTCCGGCCTGGGCGGCCTTGGGGCCAGAGAAACGCCTGACCTATCTGCGCCGCTTTGCCGACGAGATCGGCAAGCGCAGCGATGCGTTGTGTGCGGCAGAATCGAATGATGCAGGCGTGCTCTTGTCGCGGCTGCAGCACGGGATTGTGCCGCGCGCGATGCAGAACATCACATGGTTCGCCGAAGCGGCGCTGACGCTGCAGGACAAAATCATCGAAACCACGCAAGCGCGCCATTACGTGCGCCACGATCCGGCCGGTGTGTGCGCCATCATCACGCCGTGGAATTCGCCTTTGATGCTGACGACGTGGAAAGCGGGTCCGGCTTTGGCGTCGGGCAACACCGTAGTGATCAAGCCGCCCGAGTGGGCGCCGTTGACCTGCTCGCTTCTGGCCGACGCGGCGGATGCGGCTGGGCTGCCGCCGGGCGTGTTCAACGTTGTGCAGGGGCTGGGCTCCACCACGGGCGCGCGCCTAGTGTCCGACCCAGGGTTGGCCCGCATTTCATTCACGGGCTCGGGCCCCACGGCCAAGATCATCGCACAGGCGGCGGGCGCAAACCTGACGCCGTGCAGCTTCGAGCTAGGCGGAAAGTCGCCATTCATCGTGCTGGCTGACGCCGACCTTGATGCCGCCGCCGCCACGGGCGCCTTGATGTACCGCAACGCGACGCAAGTCTGCCTGGCCGGCACGCGCTTTCTGGTCGATGTGAAAGTGAAAGATGCCTTCATCACCCGCATGCGCGCGGTGGTCGAGAAATTGCGCGTGGGCGACCCGCGCGACCCCGCGACCGAAGTGGGGCCCATCATTCATCCGCGTCAGTTCGAACGTGTCAAAGGCTACGTCGAGCGCGCCAAGGCGGCAGGCGCGCAAACACTGTGGGGCGGCGCGCCGCACGAGTACGGTGCACTCTACTACCAGCCGACGATGCTGACGAACGTGGCGCAAGACAGCGAGATCGTTCAGCAGGAAGTATTCGGCCCGGTGCTTGTGCTGCAAACATTCAATACCGATGACGAGGCCGTGGCGCTGGCCAACGGCACGGACTATGGCCTGGGTGGCGTGTGTTACGGCGAAACGACCCATGCGCAGGCCGTGGCCGAGCAGGTTCGTACAGGCTTCATCTGGGTTAACTCCTTCGGCATCCGTGACCTGGCGGCCCCCTTCGGCGGCTGCAAGCGTTCCGGCGTTGGCCGCGAAGGCGGCGACTGGAGCTTCGAATTCTTCTGCGACGTGAAAGACGTGGTGGTGCCTAAGCACCCGTTCAAGGCCAGTTTCAGTCACCGCTGAGTATGTGAGCATCGATCCATGGGTGAAATCGTCGGCGCGGCCATTGTTTCTCACCATCCTGGGCTTTTCCAGGAAGAGTCCTTCCGCATCAAGATGGGCGCCGGGACGGATTCGGACCTGATCGCGGGCTTCGGGCGGCTGCGCCAGCGCATCGAAAGCATGAAGCCCGACGTGCTGGTGATCTTCGACACACATTGGTTCACAACCGGGTTTCACCTGGTCGACGGCGGCGAAAAGTACGAGGGCACTTACATCTCGGATGAGATGCCCTGGTATCTATACGGCCAGAACTATTCTTATCGCGGCGCGCCGGATTTGGCCGATTTATGCCAACTCGTTGGCGAGGAGCGCAATGTCGCGGTGAAGGCCGTGCACGAACCCACATTGCCGCGCCACTACCCCACCATCAATGTCGTCAACAAAGTCTGCCGTGGCGAACGCGTGATGACGGTCGGCAATTGCCAGACCTGCAAGACCAAGCACTTCCTGGAAATGGGCGCGATTGTGGGCGAGGCCATCCGGCGCAGCCACTACCGGGCGGTTCTGTTGGCGTCGGGCGCGTTGTCGCACAAGTTCAACGATCTGGACTGGGTGCAGAAGAACCCGCGCATTTATCACCCCGATAACATCTCCGATCCCAAGAACGTGCAAAGCGACATGGAAGCCTTGGATTTGCTACGCCAGGGCCGTCACGACACGATCCTGGGGCGCTTTGCCGAATACCGCGCGATTCCGTGGGAAGGCTGGGGCGGGCACTATTTGCAGATGATCGGGGCATTGGGCGCTGAAAGCTGCCGCGCGAAAGGCGAGATGCTCTCGGCCTACGAGAACGGGCGTGGCACCGGCAATATTCATGTCTGGTTCGATGTGACGGGCGATCGAAAAGCGGAGGCGGCATGAGTGTTCTTGAAGGTCCGCGCCGCGAAATCCGCCGCGTGCTTTACAACGGCAGCGTCTATTACGCCACGCCGGTGGCGGAGGATGCATTACGGCTGGGCGACGGTCGTGAAGTGCCAACCAGCACCGTGAAGCACTTGGCGCCCTGCCAGCCCACAAAAATCATCTGCTGCCATTTAAGCTACTGTTCGCGCGGGATTGAATCGCGCAACACCCGCCAGCCCACGCCGACGCCGACCTATTTCATGAAGCCCATCACCGCCCTGAACGGCCACCAGGGCGAGGTCGCGCGCCCCGAAGGGTGCCAGTACCTTAACTACGAAGGCGAGTTCGCGGTGGTAATCGGCCGGGTCGCCCGCAACATCACGCCGGACCAGGCGTGGGATTACATCGAGGGGTTCGCACCCGCACTCGACATGGGCTTGCAGGACTTCCGCGATACCGACGCGGGCTCGATGCTGCGCGTGAAGGGTTCGGACGGCTTTTGCCCCATCGGCCCAGGTATCGTGCGTGGGGTCGACCCGCGCCAGCAAACCCTGCGTACGTACCGGAACGGATTGGTCGTGCAGGAAGCCAACATCGGCGAGGAGATGGTCTGGGGCCCGGAATACATGGTTGCCGATATCGCGCGCCACATCACCCTTGTGCCGGGCGATCTGATCCTGACCGGAACGCCGTGCCATTCTCGCTCGCTCGAACCCGGCGATATCATTGAAGTGGAGATCACCAACCTGGGGCGGCTGACCAGCCATATTGTCTCGGCCCCCGCACCCGTCGCCCAAGCCGGGCATCCGCCGATGGATACACCCGAGGTGCGACGCGTGGCCCTTGGCGTCGATGACCGGGTACCGGATTACTTGAAGCAGAACTACCGCGCGGCGGCCGGCCGCCGACCTCAGAAATAAACCGGGCAAGGGCAGCGGGCATGACGGCACATCGCAATCTCATCGGCGGCCAGTGGGTGACGGGGCAGGAAGCGCCCAATTTCAACCCCTCCGACACACGCGACGTTATTGGCGTGTTCCATCAGGCCTCGCCGCAGGATGTTGAGGCGGCCATCGCGGCCGCACGTGATGCATTTCCGGCCTGGGCGCGCTCTGGCGTGCAGGCGCGTAGTGAATGTCTGATGCGCGTGGGCCGCGAGATCATGGACCGGCGGCAGGAACTGGCCGACCTGCTCTCGCGCGAGGAAGGCAAGACCCTGCGCGAGGCCTTCGACGAAGTGGGACGCGCCGGCAACATTTTCATGTTCTTCGCGGGCGAAGCCGTGCGCAGCCGGGGCGAGAAGCGCGAATCCGTGCGCCCCGGCGTCGAGGTGGAGATCGTGCGCGAACCCGTGGGCGTGGTGTCGCTGATCACGCCGTGGAACTTCCCGCTGGCGATCCCAGCCTGGAAAATCGCACCCGCGCTGGCTTACGGGAATTGCGTTGTCTTCAAGCCTGCCGACCTGACGCCAGCCACGGCCTGGACGCTGGCCGATATTCTGTTCCGCGCGGGTATTCCCCCGGGCGTTTTTAATCTGGTGATGGGGCGGGGCGCGGTGCTGGGTGCGGCGCTTGTGGGCCCCGGCGTGGATGCCGTCAGTTTCACGGGCTCAACAGGCGTTGGCATGTCGATCCTGTCCGCCGCGGCCGAGCGCAAGATCGCCGTGCAATTGGAAATGGGCGGTAAAAACCCGCTGGTCGTTCTGGATGATGCAGACCTGGAAGTGGCCGTGAAAGCAGCCGTGGATGGCTCTTTTTTTTCGACAGGGCAGCGCTGCACCGCGTCATCGCGGTTAATTGTTCAGGAGCGCGTGCACGATGAATTTGTCGCGCGGCTAACAACAGCCATGAAGGCGCAAGTGGTGGGCGATGCGCGCGATGCAGCCACCACCATCGGTCCC
>JAEUKM010000121.1 GCA_016793085.1 Rhodospirillaceae bacterium | reverse complement strand
AAATGGGCATCCTGACGGTAGGCGTGGTGACCAAGCCCTTCCACTTCGAAGGGGCCAACCGCATGCGTCTGGCGGATGCCGGCATCGAGGAACTGGCAGGCCTGGTGGATACCCTGATCGTCATCCCAAACCAGAACCTGTTCCGGGTGGCCAACGAGAAGACCACTTTCGCCGACGCCTTCAAGATGGCTGATGATGTGTTGTACGGCGGCGTGCGCAGCGTCACCGACCTGATCATCATGCCCGGCATGATCAATCTCGACTTCGCCGACTTGCGTACGGTGATGAAGGAGATGGGCCGCGCCATGATGGGCACGGGCGAAGCGACGGGTGACCGCCGCGCGTTGGATGCCGCCGAAGCGGCCATCGCCAACCCGCTTCTGGAAGAAACCTCGATGAAGGGCGCGCGCGGTGTCTTGATCAACATCACCGGCGGCAGCGACATCACCTTGTTCGAAGTCGACGAAGCCGCGAACCGCATCAGAGACGAAGTGGAATCCGACGCTCACATCATCTTCGGCTCTTGCTTCGACCAGAGCATGGAAGGCCGCATCCGCGTGTCCGTGGTTGCGACCGGCATTGACTCGGAAGCGGGCGTGCAGCCCCGTCCGGCGTTCACCCGCACGGAAACCCGCGCGGTTGGCCGCTTGATGCCTGAAACCCGCATGGCCGCGCCGATGGCCAAGCCCGCAGCCCCGGCAACCCCGGTGATGCGTGCCCCAGCCCCGGCAGCCGCTCCGGTGCAGCCCACGTTGTCCTTCGGTGGTCCGGCGCCTGCGCCGGTCATGCGCGCCTCCGAACCCAGCGCCGAAGAACAGGTGCTGGCCAAAATGGCGGCGGTGTTGAAGGCGGAAAAGGCCGCGGCTGAAATGGCCCCGGCTCCGATGCCCGAGCCGGTGCCCATGATCGAAACGGCGATGGAAGAACAAACGATGGCTGCTGCGGCCGAGGCCGTGCCGGTCATCGCCGAAGGTCCGGCGCCGATGGTGATGGAAGCCGCACACGCACCTATGCCGCACGCATCGCAGGCGGCCGTGCTGGCCGAGCAACTGCGGGCCGCCCCGCCGGTTGCTCAGCCGCGCATTCCGCTGGTCACCGTCGACCGGGCCCGCGACACTTTTATTCCGCGGGCTCCGGTGGAACCAAAAGCGCCGGTTATGGCCGCGCCGATGGCTCCGACGATGGAACCGAAACTGGCGGAACCGAAAGCGGCCGCTCCGGCGCCTGCTCCGACTCCCGCTTCGGCGCCGAAAGCTGAAAGTCGCGGCCTGAGTCTCTTCAACCGCTACCGCAACCTGACCAAGAAGACCGAAGAGGCCCCCAAGGCCCCTGCGGAGCCCATGGCCAAGGTTGAAAAGGTCAGCCCCGCCATCAACATTTCGGTGGGGCCATCGGATCGCATGGTGTCGTCACAAAGTGACGAAGAACTTGAAATTCCGGCGTTCCTGCGACGTCAGGCAAACTAAAGCGCAATTGATCCACAACAAAAGGGCCCGCCTGACCGCGGGCCCTTTTTTGTTTGTGCCCCTAAATTGCCGCAAACTCTCACAAATTCGCCAAAAGTTAATGATGCTCTTGTGGCCTTGCTGAGGCTCAAGACAACTTCTTGTGCTCGGACGAAATACATCCTGTATCCACAAAGCCACCGAGCCATAAAATGTTGCCAGGGCTACATTTTTACCCTTGTCTTCCAAATCGGTTCTGCAAATATCTAGCCCAACGGTCTTCGGGGGTTGCTACCCAAGAAAAACACGATGCTTTGGGTGCATGGGAACATGCCGGCCGCGTGTGTATTGAAAGATTGGTGATATGAACTTGGATTTTAGCAACCCGGAACGCATGACTGGTCCGCGTGTGTCGACCTCACCGTTCTCCCGCCGTCCCGTCCTTCAGAAAACCCTCAAAACATCCATCGGCTGCACCGGCGTCGGCCTGCATTCCGGCGCGCGCGTAGCTTTGAAGCTGCACCCGGCCCCCTCCAACACCGGCATTGTCTTCCGCCGGTCTGACCTGGTGGGCGGCGGCGCCGAAATTAAAGCCCACTGGACCAACGTCACCGACAGCCGTCTGTGCACCGTCATCGCCGACCAGAACGGCGTCTCGGTGGCCACCGTCGAGCATCTGATGGCCGCTTTCTACGGCATGGCCATCGACAACGCCGTGGTGGAAGTGAACGGGCCTGAAGTACCCGCCATGGACGGCAGCGCCTGGCCTTTCATGTTCCTGATGGAATGCGCCGGCATTACCGAGTTGCAGGCCCCCCGCAAGGCTTTGCGTATCCGTAAGACCAAGACCTTTTCCAACAACGGCAAGCGTGTGTCGTTTTCGCCCTCGCCGGACGATCTGCGTATTGAATTCGAGATCGACTTCAAGGCCCCCGCCATCGGCCGCCAGTTCTGCAGCTTCGTCATCTCCGATGAGACGTTCAAAGCCGAGATCAGCCGCTCGCGCACCTTCGGCCTGCTTTCGGAAGTAACGGCCCTGCGCGAAGCGGGCTTGGCCCGCGGCGGCAGCCTGGAAAACGCCATTGTCGTGGACGGCGACCGTATCCTGAACGACGACGGCCTGCGCCACGCCAACGAATTCGTGCGTCACAAGGTGCTGGACGCTGTGGGCGACCTGTACCTGTGCGGCTACCCCATCATCGGCTACTTCTCGGGCTACTGCTCCAGCCATGCCGATACGGCCAAGCTGATGCAGGCCGTGCTGTCGGATCCCTCCTGCTGGGAGCTGGTCAACATGGAGGACCTGCCGCGTTCGGCTTCCTGGCTCGACGCCCAGCCGGTCGCCGCGCTGGCCTAACGGCCGCTGCCTGACGCTTGAAAACTCAAGCCACCATGACCCTTAAGCCACCGTGACAGCCCCGGTCGCGGTGCTATACTCCGCGCCCCGGCGGTGGCCCCATTTGAGGCCGAACCGCCTGATTTCAAACCTAATTCGGGAGATAAGCCGGTCGTGTCCTCTTTCGCGGCATCTGTTCGCTCGCTGATCCTGGTTCTGGGTGCGGCCCTGCTTCTGTCGGCCTGCTCCAGCGACGATGAGATCGAATACAAAGAGCGCACGGTTTACGAAATCTACAGCCAAGCCATGATGTACCTGGAAGACGGTCGCTTCAAAGACGCCGCCCAGTACTTCGACGAAGTGGAGCGCCAGCACCCCTATTCGGTGTGGGCCACCAAGGCCAAGCTGATGTCGGCCTATTCCCACTACCAGAACAACAAATACGACGACGCCATTTCGGGTCTGGACCGGTTCATCGCCGTGCACCCCGGCAACCGCGACGTCGCTTATGCCTACTATCTGAAGGGCCTTTGCTACTACGAGCAGATTACCGACGTGCAGCGCGACCAGGACATGACCCGCAAGGCGCTTGAAGCCCTGCAAGACGTGGTGACGCGCTTTCCCAACTCCAGCTACGCCCGCGACGCCACGCTGAAGATCGACCTGACGCGCGACCATCTGGCCGGCAAGGAAATGACCGTCGGGCGCTTTTACCTGAACCGCAAGCAGTACCTGGCCGCCATCAATCGCTTCAAGACGGTGGTCGACGAATACGGCGACACCACCCACGTGCCCGAGGCGCTGTACCGCCTCACCGAGGCCTACACGATCCTGGGCATCACCGAGGAAGCCAAGAAAAACGCCGCCGTCCTGGGCTACAACTATCCGGGCACCGACTGGTACGAGGACGCCTTCGCACTGATGGAGGGCCGCGTGCAGAAGTCGGTGCAGCAGGAAGCCGCCGAGAAGCCCTGGTATCAGCTCTGGTAAGATTAGGTTTCTTGCCAGTGCTCAAGCAGGCTGCGATGTTAATGCGCCCATGCTGACGCACCTCTCCATCCGCGACGTTGTTCTGATCGACAAGCTCGATATCGAGTTCGAGCGGGGGCTTTGCGTCCTGACCGGCGAAACCGGCGCCGGCAAATCCATCGTGTTGGATGCCTTGGGTTTGGCGTTGGGCGCGCGGGCCGAAACCAGCCTGATCCGCGCCAAGGCCGATAAATTATCGGTCACCGCCTCGTTCCTGCTGCCCAAACGGCACCCGGCGCTTGCTCTGTTAGCCGAACAGGACATCGCCGCCGAGGACGACAGCATCGTCGTGCGGCGCGTGTTGTCGGCCGACGGGCGCGGCAAGGCTTTCATCAATGACCAGCCTGTCAGCGTCAGCC
Organism: Rhodospirillaceae bacterium; assembly: GCA_016793085.1. Lineage (GTDB taxonomy): Bacteria > Pseudomonadota > Alphaproteobacteria > Rhodospirillales > Rhodospirillaceae. The sequence goes on along the minus strand of JAEUKM010000121.1, from coordinate 29 downwards.
TGCTGCGCACCGTTGCCGAGCGGCTGGTG